>JBARSG010000071.1:0-1895 GCA_049644625.1 Desulfobacterales bacterium
GAGCCTCACCATCCCTTCAGGCTCCAACACCAAATTCATTAAACTCCGGGATATGTCAAGACCATCATAGCAGATTTGCGTTTCAGGATCGATCTTTTTAGAAACTGAAGTTTCACCGTTTTTAAGACGTTTTCGAGTCGAACCAAACCTTCTGCTCAGATTCGAATTCTAAACTCCCTGTAGTTGGCACGAAAATTGAAAAATTTCAATTTTTATGCCAAAGATTTCAACGACTTATGTCACTTTTTTGCTTGCAATCCACTCCTTTTCACGGTAGGATACATGCATAACTTATTGATATCCAACCAGAAAGGAGTAAATTGATATGTTTATCCTACGTGACATCCTTCGACCTCTTCAGAACGACTTCTCGTCCACCCGGCTGGGCACGAAACGCAGTCGTTGGTTCGTTTATGCCCTGCTGGCATTTGTCGTTCCTTTTACCAGTTCCATCTCTTCGAACATCCTTCGCTCTTTGAATACTCTTTTCGGCATTCGTGTGAGCCGACGTCGATTCTATACCTTCATGGCATCAAACAAGCTTCCATGGTCAAGATTGTGGCCAAGGTTGTGGAGCATGATTCCAAGTCCCTTAACGGATGGCCGTTTGTTGGTTGCCCTGGATGATTTCATCAATCCCAAGACAGGCAGAAAGATCTTCGGCTGTGCTCATATCTTCGATCATGCCGCCAAGGCCAACCAGTCCAGATATCCCTGGGCCCAGAATGTGGTTCTCCTTGGCTTGCTCAAGCGCATCAAAGGTCGCTGGGCGTGTCTGCCCCTTGCCCACCGATTCTATCTGCCAAAAAAAGCGATTGCGTCAAAATTAGACAACATGGATATCCCCGGCGTAGCCACATCTTTTCACACAAAACTGGAACAGGCGACCGAGATGATTATACAGTTAGCTCACCATTTTGTCGGTGTCCCTGTGACGGTTGTTTGCGATAGCTGGTTCGGAAACGATGGCTTGTTCAAACCCGTACGCAAGCAGCTCGGGGATTTATTTCATTTGATCTCACGGTTACGCTCCAACAGCGTGCTATACACTTTGGCGCCGAAGCGTACATCGAAACAACGTGGCAGATCCCGCAAGTATGGGAGGCGACTGGGTACCTGTGCCGAAATGGCTGCCACAATCAAATCGGAGGCATCATGCCACCGTGTGTTTCTCTATGGACATTACCGCGAAGTCATGGCCTCTACAAAAGTGGTTATGCTTAAAACACTCAAATGTCCCGTCCGGGTAGTCTGGGTCTTTCGTAAGACCCAATGGATTGCACTCTTTTCTACCGATCTCGATTTGACTACCGAACAGATCATCGAGTACTATGGTGCAAGATGGAAAATCGAATCCGGCTTCAAAGAGATCAAACAGGACATCGGCAGCAGTAAGAGCCAAACCCGCAATGCTCATGCTGTCATGAATCACATGAACTTTTCCATGATGGCAGCCACCATTACCTGGATCTATGGAGCACGGCTTCAAGATATCCCCGAACGTCGGCATAAAGTCAGAGGCCGCAACAGTTTCGCCTTCTCGGATCTGAGGCACATCATTGCCAAGGCCGCCCTGACACATGATTTCGATGCCGTTTGCCATACACACGACAAACTCCCACGAAAATCTTTCGTGGATACCCTGCTCCGCATGGTTGCGTGATTCTATGGGACTCAATTTCGGTGAAACTTCAGCTTTTTAATATCGTAACTCAAAAAGTGTGGGTATATTTTTATTCCTGGGGGGCCATGCGGGTCTCTTTTTTAAATCCCGCCACGGCGGGACTACCTCATTTCATTGAACGGCGGATTAGCCTTAAAATTCATCTGAGGACAGCCCCATAAGAGATCAGTACCGGGAACGGCCATCCTTTCCGCCTGTGCTGAGGTAGTAT
>JBARSG010000072.1:0-1638 GCA_049644625.1 Desulfobacterales bacterium
AGCATGCTTTGAGTTCGATATTTACGAGATAAGTAAAGATCCGGGCTCAGAGGACCCGGCTTTGATTACCCCCAGAGGGGGTTAGTTTCTTAATATTTCGATGCTACAATGTTATTTTCCGCTTTTATCCCCATTATTCCAATACTCCATCACTCCACCATTCCATATGGGCGGCATAAATCTGTTACTACTTAAAAACCCATGTATTCAGCAAGTTATAGGAATTCCGAGACGTTCAATTAATAATCTGAAATGTCTAAATCAGAAAAACGAAATATTCTAAGAAAACTGGAAAGTAGAAAACAATTCAAACTTGAGGACAAGGAGAGTATCAAATGATAATCAAAACCGATATATTTGAACTTGAAATCTCTGACGGAAACGGTGTTTATTTTGGCTCCAAAACATCCGGGCAGCTTTTCAGAAAATGGGAAGAGTTCAGGGACAAGGAAAAACGACAAATAGAAATGATTCAAAATTCGGTAAAAAAGCTACTGTTGGAATCAGAAGCAATATTCCTGACAGATTCAAACAACTATATTAAAGAAAACCTGTATACTGAAGAAAAGATATAGGATCACATCCCGGAGACCTTTGTAAAACGCCCCTGTTGAATAAGCTACCATCGCTATTCAGCAGTTGAAACCGGTTTTCGCATCCATATAACCAGAGAGGCTTACAAGTTATTGAAAATGCTTGTGAGCCTTTTTTATTTCTTACTTTAAGTTATGGAATATAAGTGTTTAGAATTTAAATAAAGAAAATAGTTTCATTCAATTTCCTGCGCTTGTCCGCCTCAGGTGGATTGTCAACGGTCGGCAGGAACTTATTGCGGCTGGATACCTTGACGTTTTGAATCTATTTGCCCCGCCTGTCCAACCTGCCCAACCTGCCCTGTAGGTCCGGCAGATCGTACTGGGGTGGAATGCATTTGGGGTCATTATTCCATCGGGGTGAAATCCGTTTTTGCATCTATTTAACCGGGGCTTAAATTCCTTAATTCGTAGTTATCCATGAAACTCCTCCTCATCGCTGGTGCCCGGCCCAACTTTATGAAGATCGCTCCCATTATCCGGGAGCTGGACAAACGCAACACCCCGGATGTGGAATATAAAATAATTCATACCGGCCAGCACTATGACGTTGAGATGTCTCAAGCCTTTTTCAATGACCTTGAGATTCCAAAACCGGACTATTTTCTGGATGCCGGTTCAGGCACCCATGCCATGCAGACAGCGAAGATCATGACCGCATTCGAGAACGTATGCTTAAATGAAAAGCCTGATGTGGTTGTCGTCGTCGGAGATGTAAACCATATGGTTGCAAAAGCTCAGGATGCCGTAAGTCCAAGGCGTCCAAGGGTGACGCTGTAGTAAAATACCGCGAACCCTTGGCAACGAAGTAATTACGGTATCGTGGGCTTTCCCGTAGGGTTAAAAATATGCCTTACGAAACGTTTTTTTCTGGAGATAGCGCTTGGTTTATTTCAAAAGTTTCTATGTGATGTTCGAAACATATAGAGAGGTTTTAATTTAATATATTATTGGCATATTTTTTATGCAACGATAGGGTCAATTTTACTCACGCATGCAGCATAGTCGCAAAAAAACTTCTCATCAAGGTGGCCCATGTTGAAGC
>JBARSG010000073.1:0-4263 GCA_049644625.1 Desulfobacterales bacterium
GGCTTGATTCAGTAAATTCTGAGCTTCGATAAGTTTATTATACTTCGACTCTATTTTGGTCATATCTTTTGACAATACGGCCTTCAATAAATCACCTTCCAATTCAGCAACATCAATTCTGTGATAGTAGTCCATGGTTTCTTTAAGGTGGGCTATAACGATCTTACCCGTTAAAATCGGATGGTTGTTGGTTACATTTGCATCATCAAATCGTGTGCCGTGTTCAAGCTCGACTTCCAGACCTTTTCGGAAATCCTCGATTGGAATTTTCATTGATTTCGTATTTACTATTTTTAGGATCTTTCGTGCTTCTTCTTCCGAAACAATTGGATCCGTTTTTTTAGACCAATCACCCAACCCGATGGCCTTGCAGATTCTTTTTACTTCTTCAATGGTAACGTATTCTGGCAGTTTCATAGTTTTCTCCTTTTTTGAAGCATCAAACCATTCATAAACATCGGTATATATTCTATCAACATAAAAAAGAAATATCAAAAACGGATCGATTCCCAGTACTCTACCGGAGAAATTTATTTAAATTGGGGAAACGGTTGGGAATAAGGGAATGGGCGATGCAGGATTTACACGCTTGACTCTTCGCACCCGTGCCTGCGACTCCCTCGTTCCACTCTTTACCTTCTACAGATTTGACTTCATTGTTCTCATTATTTAGAATTAAAACAATACCTAGGAGTAATAATGGATATCTTTGATTTGTTTAATTCTAAAAATAAAAATGATCAAAATAGGTTGTCTGAAATTACAACGAATAATGAGGATTGGGGAGAAAAGAGGGACGGTGCTTTACATTATTACTTTTTAAAAATGTCAAATTGTCAAGCGAAGTGCCGCGTAGGGGTGCACCGTTCCCATTTAGGTGCTGGAGAAAGCCCATGATAGCAAGAGCATTAGTATATTGTGAAAATGAATTTGGAAAGATAGACGGTAAGGTTGCAAACGGACTTGCCAGGCACTCAGAAAAGTATAATATTCTCGGTGTTATAGATAGCACAAAGGCAGGTCTTGATACGGGAGAATATCTTGATGGAATAAAAAATGGGATCTCGGTATTCCCAAGTATAAATGACGCCATCGAAAAATTGGGCTATGTTCCGGAATATTTCATCTATGGTATTGCGGCACAGGCAGCATATCTTGACCAGGAACAGAGAGAGGTAATCTTAGCTGCTATGAAAACGGGGATGAACTTCGTAAATGGCTTACCGGAATTTTTCACTGAAGATGAAGAATTTATCCGAAAGGCGATTGAATACAGGGTCCATATCTATGATATGAGAAAAGCTCCTCAGAGAAGGTATCTGCATAATTTCTCTGGACGCATTCATGAAGTCACAACTCCAGTAATAGCAGTGCTAGGTACAGATTGCGCCGTTGGCAAAAGAACAACCTCGGTAAGTCTGGTTGAGGCCTTGAAACAGGTGGGACTGAACCCGGCATTTATAGCAACGGGGCAAACCGGTCTACTTCAGGGAGCAAAATATGGTATTGCTGTGGATGTTTTAACTTCCGGTTTTGCGACAGGAGAAGTTGAAAATGCGATTATAAATGCCTATGAAAAAGAGCGCCCAGATATTATTGTTGTTGAAGGACAGGGCGCCCTGAGCCATCCTGCATATACATCTTCAAGCGCTATCGTAAGAGGAGCAGTACCAAATGCAATTATTCTTCAGCACCCACCAAATAGAAAGAACCACTGCGATTATCCCGATATACCCATGCCCAAACTTGAAAGCGAAATCGAATTGATAGAAATATTCTCCAAATCGAAAGTAATTGCTATCACAATTAACCATGAAGATATGACTGATGCTGAATTAAAAAACAAGATTGTTGAGTATGAATCCAAATATGAACTACCAACTACAGATATTTTAAAGTTTGGATGTGGTAAACTTATTAACACAATATTAAAAGTTTTTCCGGAACTGCAAAAAAGAGCCTCCACGATATGCTAACCCCAAGAATAGATATAAACCTTGAGAAAATTGCCCATAATGCAAAAGCGTTAAAAGACCTATATGGTTCAAGGGGCATTGATGTTATCGGCGTGACAAAAGTGGTTTGCGGAAACCCTTATATCGCTAAAGCTTTGGTGAAAAGTGGAATACGCATTCTTGCAGATTCAAGGATAGAGAATATCAGAAGGATGCGTAATGCTGGAGTACAAGCCCAATTTCTCCTATCAAGAACACCCGGTCTTAGCCAAGCAGAAGCCGTTGTGAAATATACTGATATTAGCCTTAACACCGAACTTTCAGTCATTGAAAGGCTCTCAACGTATGCTATTGATTACGATAGGCCCCATAAAATTATATTAATGGTGGAACTGGGAGATTTAAGAGAGGGGCTGATGCCATCGGATTTAGATAATACCGTTAAACAGGTATTAAAACTGAAAGGGATTAAACTTGTAGGTATTGGATCAAACCTTGCCTGTTTTGGCGGGGTTAAACCTGACGAAGAAAAAATGGGAAATTTGTCTTCAATCGCTAATGATATTGAAGAAAATTTCGGGCTGACACTAGAGTATGTTTCCGGTGGTAACTCTGCTAACTATAACTGGTTTATGTCCACAATGGATGTGGGTAGAATCAATAACCTACGACTGGGTGAATCAATTTATTTGGGATGTGAAACCCTCTTTAGGAAACCCATCCCAGGGCTGTACACCGATGCGATGACACTCGTTTCAGAAGTTGTCGAATCAAAAATAAAGCCTTCGTTGCCTTATGGAGAAATCTGTCAGGATGCATTTGGAAATGTCCCAGAGTTTAAGGACCAGGGCCAAATAAGAAGAGCTATCCTGGGTATTGGATTACAGGATGTTCTGGTATCAGGACTAACTCCCCGATCAGATATTGAAATCATTGGGGCTAGCAGTGACCACATCATTGTTAATGCAAAGAATATGGAATTAAACGTAGGAAATGAATTAGAATTTGATTTGAATTACGGAGCCTTACTCTCCGCAATGACTTCTTTTTATGTAAACAAAGTATCTAGTGATCGAGTGAATGCGCACGAGTATTGCGAAATGGTTGAACAAAAATATCGTAGGCATATACAACTTCTGCCAACTATTTCAATTAAAGAAGACCATTCTCCATTAATTAGTCTGAACGAATCCGGGTTTAATTTAATATTTGAATCATCTATCAAAAAAGACTACAAATTTATGGTCAGAGAAGCTGTTTTTGACAAAATCGGACGGATAAGCAAACGTTTGGATAAGGAAGACAAAACATTAATAATCCGCTCGGCATGGCGATCTTTTGAACATCAACGACTTTTATGGGAAGAAAGGGTAGATTCTTTGCAGAAAGAATACCCCAAAAAACAGATAGAAGAAATTGAAGAACTTGTTTCATATTTTATTGCCCAACCAAGTAAATCCATGCATTCAACAGGTGGGGCTGTGGACGCTCTTATATATGATTTGAAAAATGATTGCGTGATGCGTTTTGGAACGAATGATGGACTAATAATAAACCTTAATGACAAATGTTACCCGTATCATCCTTATATTACACCCGAAGCGAAAAACAATCGGAAGTTACTAATCGGTCTCTTTGAAGAAGAGGATTTTGTAGTAGACATAAAAGAGTACTGGCATTTTGATTATGGAAATGTTTCCTGGGCAATAGAAAAAGGAAAAGAACATGCAATCTATGGCATTATTGAGGCATGAATAATTCTACCTCAACATCCTCTAGCTTAACCCGTTCCCAAGCTCAGGCGTGCGGAATGCCCATCATGACGATCTCCGTCCTGCCCCGAACCTCAGGGTAGAATTGCAACTGGCGCCTGGCCCGGGTTTTTTGATCATTTAAGCGGTTTGGCCGCCAGACGTCTTAACGTTTTACTTACGGGATCGACGATTATGCCAATATTCTCCAATGCAGCCACACCGAGAATGGGTTCACATTCATCCGGCCCAAATATCATTTGAGTTACGGTTCTTTCTCCCATTAGTTCAACAATGGCAAAACCATACTTATATTCGACCGGGGTTCCGCTGGCAAGCTCATAAACCGCTTTTCCTTCGACTTCAATGCCTGTGTCTTTTAGCATTTTTGCCGGTACCATGCAATCGATGGCACCGGTATCTACCAGGAAATCAGCTTCAATTGGTTTCCCCGACTTTGTTATACTGGAAACTTTAACGGTCACCTTTGTTAAACCCACTATTATCTCCTATATCCAGTAGATTACTTCATTTCTTCACGTATATATGATATATCC
>JBARSG010000074.1:0-3722 GCA_049644625.1 Desulfobacterales bacterium
TTGTTATGCAGGTCAGTGACCCGGGTAAGATAGACATTAACCTCTTCGATCGCGACGTCAATATCATTGCAGGTCAAAGTGAGTTAGTTTCCATCCAGAAATTGCCCTTTTCCGCAATCTCTGCGTCAATCTTCGGAATCACTTGTGCGGCGTACCACTTGTACGCCTCCGCGTAATTCCTTGATTTCCTTGACCTTGCGAAAAATTGCTAATTTCTGCATTGGAAACTTAATTTGTGCCCAATATAGATTTATGGATGGGCACGAGTTAGGCAGGCGTAAAATAAATAAAAAGGATAGTCATTAGCCCTGCTGCAAAAGGGGTCATAAGCCATCCCACGGCGATCTTTACCAGCATCTTTGGATTGACCGTCCGAAGACCACCCACAATGCCCACACCCACCACTGCTCCGACAACAGCCTGAGACGATGAGACCGGAACCCCGATCTGGGTAAAAAGATGAAGGGTCAGCGCTTCGGCCAAAATCGTCACAAGGGCCGTAAAAGGGTCTAAGGGGGCAATGCCTTTACCGATCAAGGAACCATCAGATAAATTCCCGATATGCATGATTGGCTCATTGCCGCAAAACCGAAAAAGAATAGATTGTTAGTCGTTTTCGTATGCGCCGACAACGGGTCTGGTATCCCTGAATCAATCCGGCAGGACATTTTTAAGCCCTTTTTCACCACCAAAGCGACCGGTAAGGGTACCGACCTGCTACTGTATCTTTCCCACGAAATTATCCGCAAACATGGCGGCTCATTCGCCTTGGAAAACCCCGGCGGAAAGGGTGCCAAATTTGTAGTTCGATTACCGATTAATATAGCATCTTAAAGCTGTTGCTTAATCAGCGGATAATTTTCCCTTGCCATAAATCTCGCAAGAACTTTCTCCATGGCAGGATACGAATATTTTGATAAATTCTCTCTTCCCTTTCGTTGCAGACAACAATAGCATTCCTGGGAGAATATTCCTCAATAAATGCATTCAAAGGTCGCAAATCCCTTTTATGTACCTGAGACGAGCCTTTTGTTTTAATGGCCACCTCTCCGCCACCAAGTATGAAATCGACCTCAAGACCTGATTTCGTTCTCCAGAAATTGATATCAAAGTCCACTTCGTTGTACGAATTATAAGCTAATATTTCCATCAAGATAAAATGTTCAAATGCTTTCCCGAACCACTCGCCCTTTTCTGCGGTTAATTGCTGCTTAGTTATGGCACCGGCAACACCCACATCGAACAAATAAAATTTGGGAGCCCTGCTGATAACTTGCCGGCTCTGCCTTCTCTTGAAAGGTTCTAACATGGTACCCAACAGTGTATCGACTAAAATCTGGTAATATTCCTTAACGGTTTTGGAGTCTACTCCGACCTCGCGCGCGATATTTGAGTAATTGGTAAGCTGGCCGTGGGAATATCCCATAGCGTCAAAAAATCTGGAGAAAGCGGGGATGTTACGGGTCAACCCTTCGTTAAAAACTTCTTCTTTCAGATAATCTTGCGTATAGCCCCTCAAAGATTTTTGATAGTTTTCCTGCAGATAATGAGCCGGTATCATGCCGTGGTTCAGGGCTCTCAAAAGATTTAGGTCCTCCAACTCGGCCGAGACAAGCGGAAACATTTCAAAACGCCATGCTCGACCTCCCAGTAAGTTTGCTTTTCCTCTTTTCAGCTTGCGCGCACTTGATCCACACAGAATAAAGCGCAGCCCCTTATTTTCGATCAACCAGTGCACTTCATCAAGAATTTGAGGAACCTTCTGAACCTCATCCAGTATTACCGGATATTTCAAAACAGAATCATCCTTGGCAAGCAGTCGTTCGCGCAGCAAAGACGGATTCTTTGAAAACTCAAGGAACACGTCTGTCTGAAGAAAGTCGTAAATCAGACTGTGAGGAAACACCGCCTTTAAATAGGTTGACTTACCGGTTTTTCTAGGTCCCCATAGAAATGCCGATTGTCTTGGCGGCAGATCCATATTCAGAACTCTTTTAATAAATTCCATTTTAGGATACCGCTCCACTTTAGCTCAACTATTTCGGAGTATATTTCGAAATAGGACGCCTGTCAAGACAAAAGCAGCCCAAATTAAATTATGCTCAGACACCGGCTCAGAATATCGTCCTTGATCCGGCAAGACATTTTTAAACGCTTTTTTACCACCAAAGCACCCGGCAAGGGTTACCGGCCTGGGACTGTATCTGTGCCACGAAATCATCCGCTAATTCACACTCTTCAAAGATATTTTTCAGGTGAAGTGTAATGTTTTGCGGTGTTGTCTGAAAAAGTTCCGCCATCAATTTTTGGGTCAACCAGACAGTTTCATCTTCAAGACGAACCTCAATTTTGGTATCGCCGCTTTCGGTTTGATAAATAAGAAGCTGTGTATTCGGTTTTTGAGGCAGGTGTTTAACCATCATTATACAGAAACAGAATATTTAAATGGTAGAGACCTGGTGATCGATAGCATCTGTATGCAATCAGAGCCAAGCTCGGATCTGTCAGACTTATCACAGGATTTCCGGTCAGCTGATATCCTGGGAGTCCCACAAGCGATCAAAGGTTTTGACAAGTCAGATTCTTGTGAGGTATTAACTAAATAGATCACAACAAATGCCAGGTGTGAGATGGAATGGATATCTGAAAAACAATCAGGGATTGATATTTACAGTTCGAATTTGATACCTGTGAATTTAACGGATTTCAGGTCATGGCAAGTGATATGTACTTTTTATGATTTCGGTTATAAACCTTTATTTTTCAGAAATTGAAGGTTTATGCATGAAATCTTTTATATTGGTGTGATACTAATGCAAGATTTATGTTGGTAATGTTGCATCAAGACTGAAACAGTAAGCCAACTTATAATATAGTCCCTTTCAAAAGATAGACTTATGTGATGTAAAGACTCATACAAGGTGTTAGGCGATACTATTGTATGGTCTTTTTTATTGTCATTTGGAGAAATTCATAATGCCCAGAAAACCAACCTATGAAGAATTAGAGCAAAGGAATAAGGATTTAGAGAAAGAAGCAGTTAATTGCAAACGGACAGAAGAATTGTTACAGGAGAGCGAGATACGTTTTAAAAATGTTACAAATAGCATTAAAGAGCATCTTGTATTACTGGATCAGAATTTCAAAGTACAGCTGATAAATACTACATTGGCCCAATCCTACAACATTTCTCTCGATGATTATGCGGGAAAACACTGTTATGAGCTTTTCTGCGGACGCAACGACATCTGTGAAGGTTGTCCGACAATCAAGGTTTTAAATGAGGGAAAAGTGACCCGCGGCGCCCTTCGATACCGGCCAAATGGTCGTATTTTAGACAGAACAGCTTATCCTTTCACTGATGATAACGGCAACATCACCGGCGTTATCGTCATCGGTTGTGATATTACCCAGCAAAAGCAGATCGAGGAGGCGCTGCGGGAGAGCGAAGAAAAATATCGTTCTATGATGGAAGCGATGGTTGAACCGGCATATATTTGTACATCAGATTTTATTGTATCCTATATGAATCCGGCTATGGTCAAGAGGACGGGCCGTGAAGCAACAGGCGAACTTTGCCACAAAGCGATAAACAATCTCGACGAACAATGTCCATGGTGTGTTCATGATAAGATACAGAATGGTGAAAATGATGAAACAATAATTGTTAGCCCTAAGGACCGCCGTCTATATAGTATTTCTCGTGCACCAATATTCCATAA
>JBARSG010000075.1:0-10401 GCA_049644625.1 Desulfobacterales bacterium
GTTATACATTTTGGCATGATAATAACTTTCCGTATTATAATTTGCATACATGATAGGGGCTTCATAAGCAGTATGAGAATACGCTCTTTTCATTAATGTAGACATTTTTTCATTCCTGCTTGTTTGAAATTATATCGCATTTAAAAAATACCCTTTCCCCCATAAAATTGTTGAATTTTGTAACCAAAAATATGCGCAGACATGCAATCAACATGTCGCAACTTTTTAGAATGATCGGTTAGGATCACGATTTTATTAAAATCAAGTCTCCCTTTCATTAAAAAGCTGATTTCTTTCCAGGCAGTATGGTCGCCAGCAACAGTCTGACCGGTCACAATATTCCTTTGCCTTGCTGAAACAATCAAAGTTTCCTTCAACACGCTGAATGCTTCTAATCAAGGCGGTGATATCAATGGAATCATTTTCAATACATTGTTTTTTGGTGTTAATTGATACTTTACCTATTTCTTCAGGGGAGGCATTTAAGCAATCTTAATCTTGCATGATTTGCACCTATAAGTCTATAGGATAACGCACTTATTTTTATGGGAAAAAATCCTAAAGATATAGGGAGTTATCCCGGACTCAAATTAAATATTAACTCAATGCCATAATATTAGCAGACAAAAGAATATATCATCCTGCCCTGGCATTCAGATTGTTTGAATTATTTACAATTCCGGTGGGAAGATAGGTAAGATAAAGAGTTATTATAATAACTGAGGAAGCGGTTGGAAAAAATGATCCTTAACCCGCTCTGCCAATCTGGACACCAGCTTCTAATTTTGTGCTAAATGGCGTTCATTTTCTCCGACAAAAATAAGGTTGCTGAGTTTCTCTAAGTCGCCAAAGTTCTTTTGCAACACATTCCTGCCAAATGCATAGATGGTCCTAAGATTATTAGTATCAATAAAGATTTGATAAAAATTGCTTCCATGATCTTTGATAGTATTGATCAATTCATATGCCGAAGTTCCATCAAAATCACCATTCAATTTCAGATGAAGACTGTCTCTGGTTTTATAAGATAAAATTTGAAAATTTACTGCCATTGCATATCTCCTTTAAATATTATTCTTGTTATTAGTTTTATTATCAGAGTGTAATGCACTCTGTCCATAGGGGGAAAGCTTCATTTTGATGGTGGGGACTTCTAGGGAGCGGGAATTTATCCCACACGATTGGGAGAAAAACGGATGAGATAGGTTGTAACCGTTCAGGGGTTCAGAAGGTCTTTGAGCCTCAGAGCATTTTTAGGTGCATGCCCCATCGCATCGTTGTCAAAGTAAACATAAGTATCTACGTCCCATTTTTTTATCTTTTCAGCCCAGTTACTAATTTCGTTCTCTGAATATTCGGACACATATAGTTTTCTTGATCCATGCAAACGGATATAGATAAAATTAGATGTTATTGCTTCAAGATAGGGGTAGCGTCCTGCAGTATCTGAAATACACCATGCAATATTATGTTTTTTTAGAGAAGATAGCGCCTTTTCTTCCAACCAACTCGGGTGTCTCGCCTCTATAGCTACGCACTTATTTTTTGGCAGGAAGTTACAAAATAAATCGAAAACTTCCTTTTCAAAGGTCAGTGTGGGCGGGAGCTGGAAAAGAATTGCCCCAAGTTTTTCTTTTAATCCCGCCAACTCACCAAAAAACTTTTTTAATGGTTCTGCGATATCTTTTAGCCTTTTGATATGGGTAATGTAACGGTTCGCTTTGACCGACCAAATAAACCCATTCGGTGTTTTTTCCCTCCAGGTTTCGTAAGTTTTGTGAGACATGGATCGGTAAAAGGTCGCGTTTACTTCAACACTGTTAAAGTGTTTTGCATAGAATTTCAACCAATCGGACTTGGGACAGCTCTTCTCATAAAATACTTGTTTCCAGTGATCATAGTTCCATCCGGAGGTTCCGATATGTATCTTGTTCTGCATTTGAGGTAAAACCATACTCAAAAAGCCCTATACCCTGTTTTATCCCGAAATCATTTTTTTTAATTGTTCAATACTTAATATCAAATTCGGTAACGTTGACATATAGGGCTTTTTGGCCGCAACAAACTCCACTGCATCTCCATAACCATAACCTTCGACACAGGCAAGATAGGCAACAACCACAGACGGAGAGCGTCCCACACCGGCATTGCAATAGACCATTATTTTATGGTTTTTAATATGATCTCTAATAAAAACGACTGCCTCTTTAAGTTGATCTTCAGGTATCGGCTGCATATCCACTATAGGAACTTTGTAATAAAGACACCTTACGTGAGAAAGATCTATTTCTTGAGCGACACACAATAATGTATCAATTCCGGCAGGGGGATCTTGGGCATCTTCAAAATTGCCGATTGCCAAATTTTTTAGAATATAATTCATTTAAGGGGTAATCCAAAGCCACGCTCTCTGGACGTGGACGTTTTATTCTTTAAGGATGTGCCAATTCATTACAGTCAGAGGAGGCAGTTTGAAGGACCAGTGCCGTGCGGGTGGGGAGATATAGGCTGAGCAGATTACATTGCCGGTCCATTGAAGTATCGAACAGGGTCAGATGATATTGGTCCGGGTGTAAACGGTTGTGACCCCCATATTCCGGCGCATCACTGTTGAAAATCATTCGGTATTTTCCAGGCGGCGCTTCAAAGCGATAATCCGAATACGAGCGTTCGGGATGAAAGTTGAAAATGAATAGAAGTCCTGCTCTTTCAAATATAATGATTTTGTTGTCCGAGTGCTCGTAAACAAGGCGTATTTCTGATAATTCCAGCAGTTTATAATCCCTGGATAGAGATATCATGTCTCGATCAAAACGGGCGAGGAATTGATACTTCAGGTTTTCGTCATCCACCAGATGCCATTGGCGCCGGGCATATCTGTATGACCAGTTGTTTCCTTCCCGCGGAAAGTCAATCCATTCGGGATGTCCGAATTCATTACCCATGAAATTGAGATAGCCATTACCCGCCGTGGCCAGAGTGATGAGCCGGATCATTTTATGCAGAGCCATTCCGCGGGCCACGGTAGGGTTATCATCACCCACTTGCATGTGATCATACATATCCGCATCAATTAAACGGAAAAAAATCGTTTTATCGCCCACCAGGGCCTGGTCGTGGGACTCGGTGTAACTGATGGTTTTTTCATCCCTTCTCCGGTTGGTCAATTCAGACCAAAGGTGTCCCATGTGCCATTTTTCATCCGGCGTATCTTTGACAAGTCGTATCCAGTTGTCGGGCACTCCCATGGCAAAACGATAATCAAACCCCATGCCGCCGGATGAAACCGGGACAGCCAGCCCGGGCATTCCGCTGATATCCTCGGCTATGATAACCGCATCAGGGCGCACATCATGGATAACTTTATTTGCAAGGGTCAGATAGATAAGGGCATCTTCGTCCACGTTGTCGTTAAAATAGTCGTCGTAGGAAGTAAATGCTTTTTCCAAGCCGTGATCCATGTAAAGCATACTGGTCACCCCGTCAAACCGAAAACCGTCCAATTTATATTCATCCAGCCAGAAACGGCAGTTGGAAAGAAGGAAATGAAGCACCTGGTGCTTTCCGTAGTCAAAACACCTGGAATCCCAGGCCTCGTGAATACCGCGTGGCCCTTCATGAAAGTATTGATATAGTGTGCCGTCGAATCTGCTCAACCCCTCCACCTCGTTGGAAACCCCGTGTGAATGGACCAGATCCATGATCACCCTCAGACCGGCGGCGTGAGCGGTGTCGATAAGCTCTTTGAGCTCCTCCGGTGTTCCGAACCGGGACGAAGCAGCAAAAAAGCTCGAAACCTGGTAGCCGAAAGAACCGTAGTAAGGATGCTCCTGAATCGCCATTAATTGCAGTGTATTGTAGCCCGTCGCAACAATACGCGGAAGGATTTGTGTGGTAAATTCTCTATAAGAGCCGATTTTCTCCTCTTCCTGGGCCATACCCACATGGACTTCGTAAACAAATATCGGGTCCCGCGGAGACTGAAAATCCATACATTTCCAGTGATACGGATCCGGTGGAGACCAGACCTGGGCATTAAAAATCAGCGTATCAGGGTCCTGAACAACGCGACGGGAATAGGCAGGAATGCGATCTCCCTTGCCGTCAGGCCAGTGGACAGCAAGTCGATAATGATCGCCGTGGTTCAATTTGTCTTGGGACAAACGAAGTTCCCAATGACCCTCTTGGGTGATCCGGTTCAGGGCAAAGTCTTTTTTCTCTCGCCAGTTCGTCATATCGCCGATCAAGTAGATCCGGGTGGCATTGGGCGCCCACTCGCGAAAGGCCCATTCATTGTTTCGGAAGTGCAATCCGAAATATTCGTGGCCGGCGGCGAAGTCCGCCAGGCTCTTTTTGCCCTGGGTCAGGCGCGATTCTGTTTCCATTGTTTTCAGCAGTCGCCGGCGAATGGTTTTCTCATACGGAGTCAGGTAGGGGTCTCGGGATAAAAGACGCTTAAGTATGGCATTGATATGCTGGTCTTGACCCGAATTTTTTGGATTACCTGAGGTTTCGAACATAACGAATCTTTTCTTGCTTTTCTTGGGTTATGCTTGGGCTTCAGCTATCCGGCGGTTTGTTCACAATCAGCGGCCGCCGCAGCATCTTCTCATAAAGATCGATATACTGTCGAGCAGTTGCGGCATGGGTAAATTTGGCGGCACTTTCGGTCATGACCCGTTTGATTTGCTTTGCCTTTATCTTGTCGGGCAGATTATAAAAGTTCATGGCCTGGTTGACGGCCCAGAGCAGCCCGTTGGCATCAAAAGTCTTAAACAGGAAGCCATTGCCGGAATTGTTTTCAACATCCAGATCACTGATCGTATCATGGATCCCGCCGGTATCATGGGCCACCGGAAGACTTCCGTAAAGCGGAGCTATCATTTGCGGAAGGCCGCACGGTTCAAAACTAGACGGCATCAGGATAAAATCTGAAGCCCCGTAAGCCTGATGTTCCAGGACGTTGTCAAAATCGCAGATTGCTACGCGTTTCTGAAACCCGTGATAATTCACAATGTCTCTGAATACCATTTGATAATCACCATTGGCGACAAAGACGACCTGCAGATTCTGGTTCCAGTATTTCGAAATTATCGTGTAAAATATTTTGTCCAATAACTGGCATCCCTTCTGAACCGGATCAAGCCGGGACGGCCAGAAGAAGACGGGTGCTTTTTCGTCTTTAATCAATCCCAATTTTTCCTGCAAAAACAGCTTGTTTACTCGTTTGCCCAATAAATAGTCCTTGGGGCCGTAGTTTTGCTTGAGATGTTCATCTACGGAAGGATTAAAGGAGGGGTCCGGGGCATTCAGTATTCCAACGGCACAGCCGGCATGATATTTATTGGTCAATTCCCGTTGTATGGAAGGTTCGACAAAACCATGCCGCCCATTGACGACTTCCAGCAGGAATGTCGGGCTGACAATATTCACAAAATGAGCGGCGAAAATTCCACTGGTGAGAAAGTCTACGGGGTTGGTATCCCGTATGTCCTCATAATTGGCAGCCATTTTTTCGTAATACAAATTTTGCCAAAGATAGGCGGCATCGATTCCCCTATCCTCCATGTAGGCGAGTGTTGTCTTTACCGTGTGAACATTATGAATGGTAAAAAGGCATGGAATTTCCATTTGCCTGGCCATGGCCGGAATGAGACCCGTCATCCAATCATTGCAGTGAATCAGATCCGGTTGGACCTGGGGGACGATGTGATTGATCACCTCGCGTTGAAAAGCCAGGGCAAGTTTAATGTTCTCTTCGCCATAAGCAGAATAAACACGGTTGATGTAATAAAAGGCCCTGTCTTCTGCCAGATGGATGCGATCATCGGGCATTTTGCGCTGAATTTTATTGAGCTCTTTTTTTAGAACAGGGGCCAATCCGTTACTGAAGAGGGAGCGGTAGTCCGGAATGGCGACGTGCACATCGGCTCCCTGTTCAAACAGGGCAGCAATCAGTGCTGCCGAAACGTCGGCGAGCCCCCCTGCTTTGGCGGTAAAAAAAGAGGCCAGACCTCCCATACGGTCCGGCAAATACGTTACCTCCGGAGTTACAACCAGAATACGGGGATTACTCTGTGGATGTGTCATGGTAAGCTCCTATATCGGATAAACCGGAACCGAAAAAGGATTGAAAATTGAATATTGACAATTGACTATTTAAGGAAGTCGCTCCCGCCTGCCATTGCAAGGCACGAGCGGGCAGGTCGCCCCATCATTTTTGCGTTGATAATCATAAAAAATTGTAGAAATTCCTTAACCATTTAATGTTCAACCCAAATTCGTCACTCGACCAGTTTAAAGTTTCCAATCATCAATCGTCAATCTTAAATTTTCAATTCTTCTACGCCCATGTGATAAGGCCGGGGGCAAACCTGATTCGGTCATCTCCACTGGGTATAGCTCTGACAGTGAAACCGTACCGCCCTGAATTGCTGCAAGTTATGGTGCAGGAGTAAAGATATTCACCATCTCCATGGATTTCCTTTACGGTCATTTCTTGAGAATGACTGTCTGCGATGCTGTCCACAGTTTTTAATGCCCCGTAATAGAGCTCCAGTTTTACTTCATCAGGATTCAGCTCTCCCAGATTTGCAATCGCTGTTACCTCAAAGCGTTCTCCCACCCAAAACGGGCCTTCAGCTTTTCGTACAGGTTGTTCAATCCTGATTTTTCCCCACAGGGAGCTGAGTCGGTTATACTGAGCGGAAAGAATTACTGCTTCCTTGGCATTATCTGCAGTCAGACGCGCGAAGCGCTTTGCGGCGGGGAGATAAAATTTGGTTTCATATTTTTTAACCATTATACGGGCGCAAAATTGCAGCATCGCCATCTTCATCGATTCTTTCATCATTTTGAGCCACCGGTCCGGCGCTTCCCCATTCCTCCTTTCATAAAAGCAGGGAATCACATCGTTTTCCAGCACATTATAAAGGGCCTGGCTCTCCACCGTATCCTGGTAGGCGGAATCAGTATATTCCTCTCCGTCTCCTATGCTCCAGCCTCTTTCTTCAGCATATCCTTCACACCACCAGCCGTCGAGAATGCTCACGTTAAGGACTCCGTTTGCGGCAGCTTTTATTCCGGATGTGCCGCATGCTTCAAAAGGCCGTCTGGGAGTATTGAGCCACACATCCACACCCTGAACCAGATGCCGTGCGATACTGATATCGTAGCCTTCTAAAAAGGCGATTCGGTGGCGCACCTTGGGTCTGCGGGCAAACTGGATCAGGCGCTTGATCAGTTCCTTGCCTTCATTATCTTTAGGATGGGCTTTTCCCGCGAAGATAAACTGAACCGGATTTGTCTTTGAGACAATGATTGCTTCAAAGCGCTCCGGATTTTTAAGCAAAAGATTGGCCCGCTTATAAGTCGCAAAGCGACGGGCAAAAGCAATGGTCAATATATTCTGGTCCAGTACCGATTCAGCATCCTTCATCATTGCTTTTGGGGCATTACGGCGCCGGTATTGTTTTATCATCAGTGCCCGGCAATGGCGAATAAGGCGACTGCGACTCATTTCGCGGGATCGCCACAATTCCTCATCATAAATATCGTCAATGCGTTTGGCGATTTCCGGGTTCCCCATGTCCAAATGCCAATCCGGTCCAAGATAGCGTTCAAACAGCAGGGCGTTCTCAACGGAAATCCACGAAGGAATATGTATCCCGTTTGTAATATGGGTGATGGGAATTTCATCTTCCGGCCTGCCGGGCCAGACATGGGACCACATGCGTCTGGCCACCTTGCCGTGCAATTCGCTGACGCCGTTGCAGTATTGCGCATTATGCAATCCCAGAACGAACATGGAAAGGGAGGTGTCTGCGCTGGATTTCATGGGTTGCCACCACGATAACATTTCGTCAACGCTTATTCCGAGTCTGTCGGTAAAAGAACTAAGATACGGTTTTACAAGGTCGACGGGAAACTCATCGTGCCCTGCTGCTACCGGCGTATGGGTAGTAAAGACCGTGGTTCGTGAAACGATTTCCTTTGCGGTCTCAAGATTGACGTTATATGAGGAAATCGTCCGGGCAAGTCGCTCCAGGGTGACAAAGGCGCAATGACCTTCATTCAAGTGGCACACGGTCGGATAGATTCCCATGGCTTCAAGAGCACGCATTCCGCCGATTCCCAGCAATACCTCCTGGGCCAACCGAGTTTTTGGGCTTCCGGCATACAGACGAGAGGTTATTTCCCGAATCTCCGGGGAATTCTCCGGCAAATTGGTATCAAGAAGAATAAGAGGAATGCGTCCCACCGTGATCTTCCAGACAATGGCTCGGATTTCGCCCTCAGGTCCGGTGACTGAGATGCTTAGCTCATTTCCTGAACGATCCTTTGCTCGTTTAACAGGCAGGCGATAAATATCGATTTCCGGATATTCCTCCTGCTGCCAACCCTCCTGATCCAGAAACTGGTGAAAATAGCCCTGCCGGTAGAGAAGGCCTACCCCTATCAAGGGAAGGGTAAGGTCGGAAGCCGCCTTTAAGTGATCACCGGCCAGAACTCCGAGACCTCCTGCAAACAGGGGAACACTTTCATGAATTCCAAACTCCATGGAAAAATATCCAATAGTTCCCTCTTTACCGTATGAAGATTCGTTGGGATCCTCAGGGGTTAAATCGTCCACAAAACGTTCTTCCACCCGTTTCTGATGAGCCAGAAAGCTTTCGTCTTTTGACAGCTCCTCCAGTTGTTTTTGGGGAATTAAGGTTAAAAATACGATGGGATTGCGCCCGGACACTTCCCAGAGCCGGGGACTTATTCGACGAAAAAGTTCAATGGCATCCAGATGCCAGCACCACCAAAGGTTGCGCGCCAGAACCTGAAGAAAAGAAAGGGGTTCCGGAATTACAGGAAAAACTTGAAATGTTTGTAAAAAACTCATATTCATTTATCCTTTATCATTGATTGTTGGTCATGGGTCAACCACTTAACTACTCAACTATTATCAAATAGTCAATCCAAAGCTTGGAACAGTTTCCATACTCTCACAAATTCGCTTGCCCCCCAGGCCTGTGCATCACAGCCCCGGTGCCTGTGGGGAAAATTTCCGTCCAAGATTTCCGGCAGATGATTTGCGCACCCCTGGGATACGAGACGGGCACTGCTTGTCAGCCAAGAGAAAGCCGTGTTTTTTCCTTTAGTGCCGTAGGCTCTTACCCATGCTTCACAATAACTGGGGAACAGCCATGTCCAGGCGGTGCCGTTATGGTATGCAGGTTTGCGTTTTAAATCTTCCTCTCCCGCGTATTGCCCCTGGTAAGGATGATGGGGATTGTTAATGGTTGTTCCATTATGATAAATTGCAATCGGTCGGCGAACCGGTCGGTCCGCAAGGCTCCGAACCGCGCCGGGGACCAGCAATTCCTCACATGCCGCTACGATCTTACGGCAAATCGTACGGTCGGAGACAGCGCCAAGCGTTACCGCAAAAAGCTGGTTCGGCCTCAGAGCATCATCAGGATCAGCCTGTGCGGCCGGTTTTCCCGAATCGGTATGGAGACAGTCGGACAGGCAACCTGATTTTTCGAGCCAAAAGAGGCTAAAAATCGACGCCTGAACCCGGGAAGCTCTATTAGTCCAGTCGCCGGCATCTCCGGAGGGGTCAATGCGTGTTAAAAAGGATAGTGCTGCAAACCAGAGCGCCTGAATTTCAATGGGATAACCTTGCCGGGGTGTGCCTGCAGGGTGATTGGTGTCCATCCAGGTAAAATGAGTCGGACTGAAAATAAGACACGATTCCGGATCCATACGGATACCGTTGGGCGTTCCCTGCTCATAAGCATTGGCTATGGAAAAAAGAATATGACGAATGGTTCGATTACCACACTTTGAATCAAGAAATTCTTCATTTCCTTGGATTCGGACCAGATCGGAACATGCGACAAAAAACCATAGCGGCGCGTCAGAGGTGTTCCGGTTTCCGGCATCTTTGCCTTGGATCATATTAGGGATCGTCCCGTTATTTTCAAACTGTCCGAACTGTTTCAGGATAGAACGAGCTTCGTCCATTTTTCCCGCTGCAATCAACCCCCTGACAAAAATCAAGGCGTCCCTTCCCCAATCGAGAAACCATGGATATCCGGCAATTACCGTATTTAATTCGTTCCTTTTTACTACATAATCATCCAGCGCTGTTTTTAACGCTTCATCCGGTTTGCAAAATATGTTTTTTTCAAAAATTTCCGGTTCCATATCACGGACCCGGGGTTTTTGATTCGGGAAATGGGAATCTTGGGCACCCGTAATAGAGGCGCTCAGCGTTACGGATTTCCCTCCTTCCAGGAATGAAGAAAAATAACCTGGACTGAACAGATCCGAATCCGCGTCTAAACCCCGTTCAGCATCTATTTGCCGGTGTACCATGTATTGCCATTCCGGCTCCCACACAAAAGT
>JBARSG010000076.1:0-2723 GCA_049644625.1 Desulfobacterales bacterium
CTCCAATAGCGCCTGCAGTAAACATTGCGCTATCAGCAATAAACTCTCTTCTTGTAACATTCGTCATGATAATTCTCCTTTCGCCTTTTTACTGACAAATAAGGCGGGTTTATAAGAAGTCTTTAAAAGCAGATGAACGGCAATTTTTGCTACCTTTCATTATCTGTGTTTATCTGAGTAAATCTGTGTCCTAAGTTCACTTTAAAAGAGCTATGTTTTTATTTCAATCCCGGGACATCGTGGAGCCTAACAAACTCATCTTCTTTCGGGCATTTTCCAGCAACATGGCCTTCTGGTCCTCATCAAGGATATTGTAGAAGTCCACAAAAAGATCCAGATTGCCCGACATAAAGTCCTCCGTTTTCCCAAGATGCAGCTTGATACGACCGGCCAGGGCATTCATATCCGGATTTTCCTCATTGACTTCATCACGCAATTCCCTGAAAAATTCCCTTCGTTTTTCCATGGCAAAGACAAACTTATCCTTTACTCTCTGCCGGATCCCTCTATATTCTTCCATTTGAGTTTCTGAAAGACCCAGATGCTCCACCCTGCTGTCAATTCGCTCCAGGATGAATTCGGAAAAGTCCTTGCCAAAAAACCTCGGATGGGAGTCTTCACCACAGAACATGCGATGAGGACCCCTGTCGCAGAATCCGGGAGGCCCACACGCTGCAATAAAGCCGACCCCAGCAAGAAGTGCAAATAACAGAATAGCGGCTCCGATGATAAAATACTTTTTTCGAGATTTCATTTTTCTTCTCCTCAATTTAATGGTTTGTGGTTTTTTTGTTTCATTCGGGAGGTAGAATATATGATAATTGTTAAGAATGTTTTTCCGGGTTGTAAAAGAATGCAAAGGAAATGTAAAAAAATGTAAAAAATGAGAGAGATTTATAACTTTACGAACGCAACCGATACAGAATTGGATCGGGGAGAATTAAAACCGAAAAATTGGCCGAGGGATTAAGATACGTATTTTGGCAGGTCTATCGTATGAACGGTTTTAGAAATGCCAAGGGCTCGCTTTCTGAAATTAAAAAAGCTCCTTTCCGTTCCAAACATATATTGGGCATCTTTTATTTTTGCATCCCCTGCAAACGAAAAGCAAAATTTCAGTAAGTGCTATAAAACAAGATACCCAAAAGATAATGAAAAAGGCTATATTTTTCCAAAGCCAATACTGAGGAAATAAGAGAAGGGCTAACAGGGCTACTGATGTCCAAAAAATATCCCAAAAGGTATAATGGCCCTGTTTCCTTGGCGGGAGTAATTGTGACAACCTCCCTGGAAAGATATGCCCGCATGAATCTAAGCGGCAAATACACTTTCCGCAGAAGGAATATAGGATTATTGGTGGTGAAAGAAAAATGATGACAATATACCACAATCCCATAACAAAGGATTCGTTCAGTACAGATAATAGCCCTACTATGATTGATAAAATGATCAAGAAGAGACTGAAAATACCGTGAAATCTGTTTTTCATTTAGACTCCTCCTTTACAACCAGCCACTGGATCCAACGAAATGGTGCGCCCTGATTAAACCTAAATATCTGCAAGCTCCAATAAATGCTATCGCTTCACTTTTATTAACACTAACATGTTTCCAATTAGTATCAAAGCTACGCCAACAAAAGCATATAATGCCCATGTATATTCTTCAAAAATTGTTGACAATATTAATGCAATCACAGGAATTATTAAGTTTACATAAGCCGCTTTATCTGCACCGATTTTACCAAGCAATGTAAGATAGCAAGTAAAAGCGATTATAGAACCGAAAATGGATAAATACAAAAGAGAACCTATATAGGCATAGGAAATCTCAAAACTAAAATGTTTACCCATTATTAGGGAGATGATTAACATAAACAGAGCGCCGTACATCATTCCGAATGCATTTGTTTGAATGACCGGTAAGTTTATTCTTTGATTATGCACGGAAGTTATATTTCCTAATGAAGCAGTTAATGCCCCTAAGCCGGCTATTACTAAGGCTAAGGAATTATCACTTGACAGGCTGAACGAGAGAAGGTCCTGTTTAAATATTAATCCGATCCCAACAATACCTAAAGCCGCGCCGGCAATTACGCGTAGGCGAATAGGGGATCTTAAAAAAATTGCCCCGTTAAAAATATTAAAGAAAATAATCATTGAAAATATCACAGCTACTAATCCGCTTGGAAGATGAACTTCTGCCAGATATACAAGCCAATAATTTATCCCAAACAGAAAAAATCCTTGCAGGGCAATAAAAAGATGTTCTTTGACATTGTATTTTAAATTCAACCCGCTGATTCGACAAAAAAGAAGTAAAATAAAAGACGCTAAAATAAAACGGTATGAAACTGAAATTATTGGATCAACCAATCCAAGCTGAAATTTAATCGCCAGCCAGGTTGAGCCCCATATAATTGCAGAGGCTGAAAATAGAATAAGATTTTTCAAATCTAAACTCCAAACTGACGGTAGAGTATAATTTAGATAGATCTCAGTGACTTACATCTAACCGCAGTAACTTCTCAATAAGTTAGGGCGCTCACAACCGGATTAATGCTTTGATCGAATAACAATAACTGTATAGCCTTTCGGAGTTTAGGCGTGAGCCTTTTATAAAATCCTTACGGATAAACTCCACCCTAACTTTTTGAGAAATGACTACCCGCACAGGTCGAACGATTTTGATTCCCAACAGTTATGTTCGAGTTGCTATTACGAC
>JBARSG010000077.1:0-6686 GCA_049644625.1 Desulfobacterales bacterium
CCCTTCATGGCGGCGATTACCGGGCATGACGTGCCCGGAGGCGCATCGATGAGGGTAAGCTGATCCGGACGGGTATATGACCGAACCTCTCTGATCAAAGGCGGTGACATGGCCTCGCCGATCCTCAACCGGCCGTGAACAAAATTGAGATTGTTTTTGTGGCCGGTTTCAATCACACCCAGGTTGCGACCGGTTTCGGTGATGGCTTTTTCAGGGCATACCTCCATACAACCGCCACAACTATGGCAAAGTTCCGGAAACGTCAACACAGTTTCTCCAATTACAGCAATGGCCTTGAACCTGCAAATCTCAGCACATTTTTTGCAGAAAGTGCATTTTTCTTCGTCGACTTCCGGAACCGGTGTAAAAACAGATTTTTCCTCTTCAATGACCGGGTTTATAAAAAGGTGAGCATTGGGCTCTTCCACGTCACAGTCCAACAGTTGTACATCCGATCCAATAGAAACCGCCAGGTTGGTGGCCACAGTGGTTTTTCCGGTACCGCCTTTTCCGCTTGCGATACTGATAATCATACGCTGACAATTCCTTCCAGTTATGAGCTTATGCGCGTAACATATGACACCATGTTTTCTTGTCAAGCGCTTAACCCGAATTTTACCGGTATACGGTAGAAAAAAACGTGTGTGATCCTTCTTGTCAAAGAATGACCTTGTTTTTAGGAAGCATCAAAATAAACGGTATGCTGATTAATCCTATTGCCGCACTGATGCAGTAGGTTAATGGAAGACCGATATGATCTGCAATTATTCCGACGATTACAACAATGGCTGATCGTGAAATAAACGACACCATCATAAACAATCCATTGGCTGTTGATGGACTGCTTTTGGCATTTTCCTGTACGATTGCCAGCATAACCGGCGTGGTGGACAAGAGTGTAAAACCGGTGACAAGAAGCATGAGGCAGCGCAGCAGTCCACCGGTATATACAAATAAAAACAGGCCTATAGGAGCACATATCAAGGAAATTATCAGTATTTGTCTTCGGCCAAAATAATCGCTGAGAATTCCTGATGACAGTACGCCCGCCACTCCAAACGCTTCGAATGCAGTGAGCCCGAATCCTGCCAGCCAGATATTCCCGGTTTCCATCTTGATAAAGGTTGGAAGAAAAGTAGTTGTTGATGCGTGCATAAATCCGCGGGTAAACAGTATGGCGGTTAGCGGCAAGAGGATGTGTTTCATTTCACGACAGGTGGATAAGAGGGGCTTTCTGTCTGATTTTTTAACCTGCACATCAATTCCGTGAAAATTGAAATAAAGCCAGAGCGAGGCCAGAATTCCGAAAATCATGATAGGGTAGTATCCTTCGAAACTTAAAATCGAGGCTGAACCTACCGCGACCATAGGCCCTATGGTTCTGGCCAGTTCACCGCCTGCCATATAAAAACTCATACCTTTGCCTGTTTTGCTTCCGGATAGTTGTGATACCATTACCGGGGCAGGAACATGAAAAACAGCCACACTAACCCCTGTAACAAATAAAAGCAGGGATAACACACCGTAACTGGGTGCAAGACCCAAAAGGCTCATGGGTATGGCTGTGGTTGCCGGAGCGAGGATGATAAAATAACGGACGCTTATCCTGTCCGCCAGAAGGCCGATAAACGGGTTAAAAAGAGCGGGGATTTGCATTATTGTAGAAAGAAAACCGGCCTGAGCAAGCGTCATGGAAAACTTTTCCACGAGCAGGGGAAGCAAGGGTGCAAAAAAACTGGAATAAATATCGTGAATAAAATGGCAAACAGAAAGGGTAAGCACTTTTTCGGCGTTAAAAACATCTTTAGACCGGGGAGAAGAATTTTTAGTTGGAGTTGTGGTCATGTCAATTTTGTACAGAAAGACATTTAATGTTTCTTATCTATTTATTGCCAATGGTAATACCTGCAGTGAGGTCTTTCAGGGTTTTCAGGCCCTTTAACAGTTTTTCGGCATCTGCTTTGGCAGGCTGGACCGGCAATTGTGCAAAAACGCCGAGACCTTCACTATCTTCATGAAATTCATCGGACGGCAGGGGACTTAGTACGGCACAGTTGATCATCGGATTTACCCGGAGCAATTTTTCTGCAAATTCAAGTCCTGTCATGTCTCCAAGCTCCTTATCTGCTACAACAAGATCTACGGAAGTTTCCGAAAGCATATCCAGGGCGTTTTGACCTGACTCAGCCCATGTTAATTCAACATCGTGATTTTTTTCCATAACTGAAGCCAATTCGAACAAAGACTTTCTGTACGGTGTTATCAGTAATAATCTAATCATATCCCTCCTCCTGAGTTATTCAAATTGTACTGATTTCAGATAAAACCCAATCCTGAATAAACCACCTTATTTACCGGGTAATACTTTGTATTTTCGTTTTGTCAGGTAATTTCCCAATACTATCGAAGTTGCAATAACCAAAGGCACAGATGCAAGCAGCCTGATCAGTGAAAATTTTATCCCCATAAAAGAGGCTTCAAATATTGTCATCGGCACTCTGCAAATTGCCGACGCCCCTATGTAGGTGAATATAATACTCAGTTTTGCTCCCTTGGAATGCAGAGAATAAGCTATGGGAAAAGCGACATATAAACCGCCGACCGTGGTGCCGGCAAGCAGCACGGTCCATAGATACCCTCGAAACCCTGACTCCGTACCGAGATGTTTTTCGACAGTTTTTCTTTTTATCCATACTTCAAATAATCCGATTAAAATAAACGCACAGGGCAGAATTTTAAGCATTTCCATGGAAAAACTGAAAAAATTTGTCCCTATGAGTTTACCGGGGTTAAAGTTCAGAATAAAAGAAGCGGCCACAAAACAGATATAGGCAAAAAAGCCCGATATTTTTATTTTAGCGCTAAAGGTCATTACCCTATTTCTCCAAAGAAAATTCCGGTCATCAAGGCCACGGCAATTGCTATGAAAAAGCTGAACATATTTCTAATTATGGTTACCTTTATTCCGAAATACGCTTTCTCAATGGGATAAGTCAGTATCCCCACCATCATTAACGTGGTGGAAAAAGCGGATAATACCATATAAGTTACCCCTTTTTTTAATAGAATCCCGCATAGGGGATAGGCGATGAATCCCGGCATTAAAGTGACGGAACCAAAAAACGAGGCGAGCGTTATGCCGACAAATTTATTATTATTACCGAGATATTTTAAAATGATTTCATCAGGGATTAGAAAAAGAATAATTGAAACCAGGATAAGCATGCTCAAAAAGGCGGGCAAAATCGTAATGAACTTTTTAAGTGCTATTTTAAGCGCTTTAGAGGTTTTGTCCGGACTTTTGAAAACCGAAATCAAAAGGGCTAATAGTGTCAGTATATATAAGTAATGCATTTATCACCATTTATCTATGGGGCACATGTAATGGAAAATTTTTCTGCTGTCATAATATTTTTTTATATTGGTGACAAGGTACTTTATTACATTAAATAAAATAAAAACCAGGGCAAACGCATTTGAATCCCAATACAGGGAGAACGCTCCACGCCGTCGCTACGCTGCACCGAAATCAAATGCGTTTACCCTGAAATAAAAACAACGCTCACTTGACACGTGAGGTTGTTATACCTATTGTTACCTCGAAAATTATTTGAAGTGGATATTAATCTCAGGGAGTTTTACAATGCATTCATTAAATGGTGTAGAGAAAGATCAGACTAAAATTTTATTTGAGAACGATAACAGGGACGAGCGAAAAATGCTCGCGGATCTCGGGTATTCGGAAAAAGCCATTAACTATTATCTTGAAAAACCGTATATGGGCAGTTTGCCGGATGCGGACCAAGTGTCCGAGATGCTCGGCACATGCGGAGACACGTTGAAAATCTTTCTTAAAATAGATCATAACACAATTAAAGATGTTCGATACCAGGTGCTTGGCTGTCCGGGTGCGATTTCCGCGGCCATGGCTTCTGTTGATCTCGTCAAGGGTAAAAACCTTGAATATGCTCGGAAAATTGATGACAACGATGTTTTCAACCAGCTTGAAGATGTTCCCGCAAAAAAACACCACTGCATACAACTGGCAGTAAAAGCGCTTCACAAGGCTATCGATGAATATAAAAACGGAAACGGTCGCCTCGATAATATGAAATGTCAGTCGTTTTGCTCCACGGCGGAGAACTGTTGTAAAAATAAGGTGGACGTCACTCCTCTGGGGTGAACCCAAAGCCCAGCCATCCGGGTCAGGATTCTTAACTCCTACCTGAAGCTTATTTACAATAATACTGTGCAGTTAATAACCGGATTTTGTTATGACGGGGCTGACCAGACGATTTGATCCGTATCATCTTTAAAGGTTATATTGGGCAGGCCCTTTTCGTCAAATGTAATCCATGCACTTCCCCTGTTTCCCACAAGTTTCATTACCGGCTCTTTGTCCAATAGTTCCAAAGTCGCACGTGGCATGTGATCCTCATCGAAGAAAGTCATTAACGGGGCATCCGAGGCTGCTGAAAGGGAAACTCGTTCCTTTCCATTACGGTCTATAATGGTAAAGGTCTGGAACACAGCTTCCCGAGCGTTAACTTTGGATGAACGCATTTCATATTCAAGCTGCTTGAAACGGGCAATAACAATAGCTGCGGCAATAAATATCGCGATTGGCAATACCATTGCCTTAGTTTCAACACTCAATCGCTCATAGTAAGCGCCAAGGAGCATAAGCAAGAGGACAAGCACAAATGGTTTCTTCCAGTCTTTTTTCTGAGTCATCTATCATCCTCCTCCGGGGGTTAGTCAGACAAAAGGTCAGATAAATTATTCATGAATTATTCGGGTCAGGCATGGGCGCAACCTTGTCGCCGCCTAAGATATAGCCGCCGTCCAGCCGCAGAACACTACCGGTCATAAACGGTGCATCTTTTATCATAAAAATTACCGCTTTTACCACATCTTCTATGGTGCCGGTACGCCTTAGCAACGTATGATCACAAAGAGCAGCTTTCTGTTCATCGCTGAGCAGACCCCAGCCCCTGGTTTTTGCACCATGCCGGGTTTCAACAAAGCCGAGCATGATTTCATTTACGCGGACCTCAGGTGCTCCCATGCGGGCCCAGGTCTCGGTTAAAAGGGAGATACCGCGGTTTGCAGCGGCATAACCCTCATTGAATATATAGCTGGCCGGACCGGACCGTCCGACGATGCCGGCAATGGAAGAAAAATTTATGACCACCCCGTCTCCGGAGGCCTTTAGATACGGAAGGGCTGAATCGAAGATCCATCTTTTGGCACGCAGAGTGGTGGCCATTTCAAGATCCCACTGCTCCTGAATATACGGCCCGTGAACCACCGGCCATCCGCCGCGCTCAATGTTATTTATCAGAATGTCAAGGCGGCCGAAATGATCGACAACTTTTTTAATAAGTCCTTGAATCTTGTCGGTGTTAAGCAGGTCGGTTTTGTTAATCAGGTAATCCTGACCGGTTTTGGCAAAGTCCTTTTGTAGTTCATACAGACTTTCTTCCCAGTCAAAATAGTTTAAGGCGACTTTAGCTCCTTCCCGTGCAAGGGCAAGTCCTATGCCTTTTCCGATCCCTTTTATGGCGCCGAGCACCAGAGCGACTTTGTTTTTAAGTTCCATTTCCAAAAAGTGTGTGCTTTATCCATCGAAAGCCCAGCTTTAACAGTTCAACATCGTCATTCTTTACCGCATCTAAAGTACCGGGGTCGATGTTCCGGTCATCTAAGATTCCCCGGTCAAATATATGCGATCTGAAATTATCCGGATCATAACATGCCATGTGAAACATGAGCCTGGACTTGATATCCAGCGGACCGGGAATCAGGCGATTTTTGAGACTGATGATTTCCATCATCAGATCGTTCATCTGATTATAGACAAAAATTTCCTGATCCTCTACCCATTCCCGGACGGTCCGGATGCGCCCCTTTTTAAATCCCAGACAATGGGGTTCTTTTAAAAGAAAATACTGCTCGGTTATGGTGCCGGTTTCTCTGGATCGTGATGCCACACGAACAAGGGGATAAGTCCGGCACGATGACGGGCGATCTTCATATATACTGCATCCGGACGGGCCCACAAACGGGCATTTTAATTCCTTAAACGGATCTGTCTTGAAAGTGATGATCGGAAGCCCGGTTTCGGGGCCTGTGTGCAGAGAAGTATACCGCTCGAGAAAAAGGTTGGACGATAAACCGAGTCGGTTTTTCATGCGCAATATATCGTAAGGGAAGAGAAACTGGTTAAGATCCCGGCAGCATTCATTGAAACAGGGCACCTTTTTTGAACATGAAAATTTAAACGTATGGTTTAACGAAAGAGGCGTCATGTTGTTTTCCATAAAAGTCTCTCCATTTTGCGTTATACCGAAAAGTTATCAACAACTAATAATTAATAACCAATAACAAATGACTAATCAAACACGACATGTCAACAAAAAATGAACATCCTGGAGAAAAGCCGTAGTGTACCGAAAGTCGGTCACCATGGCACATACACATCTCGAAGGATGCCTAAATACTGTACGGGATTCATATCCTGAATGGTTTATGCAACATGAATGGCATTAAGCACAATATATAGTGTATATTTAAGTGGTTAAATCTATATGTATGAACAGACCCAAATAGAATTGAAATTTTAAAAAATTGTTAGATTAGTTTTTCCAAAAGTTCTTGACAAGGATAATGTTAATTGTTATTTA
>JBARSG010000078.1:0-3139 GCA_049644625.1 Desulfobacterales bacterium
CCGCTGCAGCTTCGGAAATGGCAAAAAATCCTCCATAAATACCTCCCAGCACAAAAAACGGCAACGGTATCTCCCAAATGGACTCCCGCAGGGCGGCAATGGCTTCCCGGGCGGAAAATGGTTTATAAGGAATGGGATTGCGACGGTTTTCCCATAAGCTCCAGAATGACAGCAGCAATATCATAAGAAGCGCGGGGAGAATGCCGGCCAAAAACAGATCATTGATGGAAACAGTTGCGCCGACGCTCATTTGCTGGGCGATTATGCCGTAGAGAATGAGCGGAAGCGAGGGCGGCAGCAACAGCCCCAGACTGCCTGAAGATGTCACAAGACCGATACTGAATTTTTCGCGATATCCGGCCTCGGTTAATGCCGGATAAAGAAGCGCGCCGAGCGCAACGATGGTAACCCCTGAGGCGCCGGTAAAGGCGGTAAAGAACGCACATGCCACAAAGGCCACAATGGCCAGACCGCCCGGCATCCAGCCGAGAAAGGCCTGGGTAAACCGGACCAGGCGGTGAGAAGTCCGGCTTTCTCCCAGCACATAGCCGGCAAAGGTAAACAGCGGCAACGCCAGTAAAATCGGCGTGTCGGCGATTCGATAAATTTCAATGGCAATTACTGACAGGTTAACATCCAGGTAATGAAAACCGAGCATCGCAACAGCCAGAATAACCGCAAAAAGCGGCGTACCCAGGAGAGCCAGGAAAATCAGTATCAGGGCTAAAATGTATGGAATCACGATCCGGATTTAACGATTTTTTTTAAATTCACAAACGATAATAAGAAATAGCGAAGCGCTATAACCGTAAAGGCAAAAGGAATGATGGCCTCGCACAACCAGGTCGGCACCCGTGCAAACGCCATGCCGCCGTCGGTAAACTCCATCTGCACAAACAATAGACTGTAATAGGCCACGATCGTACAAATTAAAGCGGTAAACAGTCTAACCACAAAGTTAGTATAGACTTTGGCGCGCTCCGGCAAATAACGATCAAGTACGTCAATGGCAATGTGGTTGTCCTGGCGGCTTGCCACCATGGCCCCGATAAGGCCGACCCACAGCACCAGAATGCGAACCATGACATCACTCCAGACAATGCCGGCTTCAAACAGATTTCGCAGAAAAATTTGTGTGACCGCCATGCCGATCATCAGCAAGAGCAATCCCACCAGAATCGCGTCTTCCACCCGGTGCAGGATCATTTGTGCCCGCTTTGTAAAAGTTATATCTTGATGGTTATTCATGGGTATGGGGTTGCTTTGAACGATAGTCTTTAAGAAGGTTTTCCAGAGTGTTGACCATGTTCTGGGATAATTTGCCGGCGTTAATCAGCCGCTTGGGGACTTCCCGAGCGTCAGCATACCATTTTTCCAGTGCTTCACGCGAGGGCTTGATAAATTCAATTCCCTGTTTACGCAATGCTTCCAGGGCGTTGACGTTGTCTTCGCGGTTCAGCGAGTCTATTTCACGGAAAATACGCCCCATTATTTCACGAAAGAGACGTTGATCGTCGGGTGATATTTTTTCAAAGGCCTTGCGATCCACCGCAAGCACACCATAAATATACAGAAACGGCTCGTACATCAGGTATTTAATCTGGGTATGCCATTGCAGGGCCACCGCCCCGATGGGTGGAGTGGTGACCGTATTGATCAGCCCGGTTTGCAGGCCGGCCCGCACATCGGCAATGGACAACAGAAAGGGAGTGATGTCAAAGGCCTTGACCGCTTCAAGAATCATCGGATCATTGTCCGGAATCCAGACTTTCTGCCGGCGCATCTCGTTGACGGTTCTAATGGGCACCTTAGACATCACGTAGGCAAAGCCGCCTTCAGCAATACCAAAGATTACAAACCCTCCTTTTTCAAGCCCTTGGGCAATACGCTGGTCCAGATGTTTGCGAACATAATCCACCTCTTTAAAAGACCTGAACATCAGCGGCAGGCTGTAAATCTGGTCGTCGGGATAAAAATTGGACAAACTCCCGCTCACAACCGCGCCCCCATGAAGCTGGCCGATGCGGATTTTTCGTAGAACCGCCTTATCATCTCCCATTACTCCGCCCGGATAATATTTAATCGTCACCCGGTTGTCGGTCTTACGGGCCAGTTCCTCGGCGCCTTCCCGCATTTTTTCCATCCAGACAGACCCTTCCGGAGACAGGGTGGCAATCTTGAACCTCATGGCCTGGGCCTGACCGGTTAATATAACAATAAGCATAAGGGTAATAATTCTTATCATCCTGAGATCACCTCATCATATCTTCCGGTTAAAAATAATCTTCGGCACTATTCAGCAGTTCCCGGGCCTTTTGCTGTGCCAGGGCATTGCTCAGCGCATATCCCGGGACATCCGGTTGGGCCTTTAGCACCTCGTTTAGAAGCCGGTCATGCAGTTCCCGGTCAAACACCAGGCGGGCGTAATGCCTGGCATACAAAACCTTAACCATCAAATTTTTATTCTTTGAAATATCCAGGGCACGCTCAAAATGTTTGCGTCCCACATCGGGTTTGCCGCCCAAAGCCGACGGGAGAAATGTCGCCAAAACACCCAGATACAAATGGGCGGCGCCGTCATTATAGAATTCATCCAATTCCACGACCCGTTCCATAATGGCCTGGACACGGGAAATTTCCGCAACCGCGTTCCAGTCTTCGCGATGTGCCTGAATCCAGGCTGACCAGGCCGATCCCAAAGTGAACAAGTCTGGTACATTCTTTCTATTCATTTTGGAAATAACTTTCTTAAATTCCTGAAAATTACTCTGACGGAGTGTACAGGCATCTGACCTGCGAACACAAATAGCGCGCAAAGCGTAATCCATCGCTTTATGGGTCAGCTTTTTGGCCCTATCCTTATCTTCAACGAACACATCCGTATAAGCCGTATATATGTCTGCTGCCGAACGAAGCAAAAACTCGTTGTCCGGATCCCGGTACAGCATACTGTCAATCATGAGCAGGTATGCCGGTCCACCGGCTTTAACAGTGGCCGGATCATTGTTATTCAGGATGGCGTGGGACAGGTTTTCGGTTATATCGACAGTCGCTGATGAGATAAAAAAAGAACATCCGCACAGCAGCAATATCGTGCATAGAATTATATAAATCGGCACGACAAAGGAAATGATACGCC
>JBARSG010000079.1:0-6590 GCA_049644625.1 Desulfobacterales bacterium
GCCACACTGGATGCAGGCGCTTACCATATCCCGGATTGGCGCCAGTGAATCAATGACAGGTGCAGGTGCAGGTGCAGTTTCACATTCCTGTTCGATTTCTATTTTCTCAGACTGGTTCATGTGCCCACCCCTTTTTGATTGATGATTTTCGATTGATGATTGATGATTGAAGGTATTCTATCAAATTTATTAAAAAAGCCAGAGCAAAGCGATTCCATAAATCGACAATCTTCAATTTTCAATCGTCAATCCAAAGCCGTTTATTCAAGTGCAAAATCAATGACATCGAGCATTTGCTGGTCTAAAAACCCGGCCAGGATCGAAGCGCTGTTAGGACAAACCGTGGCGCATGATCCACATCCCTGGCACATGGCAGCGTTGACCATTACCCGTTCCAGATCAAGGTCCAAGAAACGAGCGCCATAGGGACAGGTCTCTATGCAGAGCTCACACAAACTACAAAGACTGTGATGGACCTCTGCTACCACTTTTCCAGTGGGCATCCGTTCATGGGCAAGTATTCTTAAAGCCCGCTGGGACGCAGCCTCGGCAGTGGCTATCGACTCCGTTATGTTACGAGGAGAATGAGCCAAGCCACAGGCAAAAATACCTTCTTTGAGGGAATCTACGGGTCTCCATTTTGAATCTGCCTCCTCAAAGAAACCGTCCTTATCCATGGTCGCCCCAAAGGCCATTGCCAGATCCCCGGAAAGAGTAGGGACAATGCCTGTTGCCAGGACAACAAGGTCGGCATCTATTTGGACATTGTGCCCGATAATCGGTTCAAAGGTGGTGACCTTAACAGATCCGTTGGTAATAGACACTTGAGGTTTTTCAGCCAAGTCGTATGGAATAAAAATGACACCGGCCTTGCGAGCTTTTGTGTAGTAGGACTCGGTAAACCCATAGGTCATAATGTCTCGATAAAGAATGTATATGGCGATATCGGGATTTTGCTCCTTGAGGTATAATGCATGTTTTAAAGATGTCGCGCAGCATATGCGGCTGCAGTAATTCCTTGGCTCCTCTCTGGAATCGACACATTGAATCATGACTACCGATCCGAATTGGCCCGCATCGAGTGTATTGTTATTTATTTTTTGCTCCAGTTCCTTTTGGGTGATAATTGTCTCGCTTGTGCCGAAGTTATATGAGGTTGTAGTGGCTTCAGTTCCTCCGGTGGCCAGGATCGTTACACCGTGCTCCACTGTAAAGGTACCTTCCTCTTTACCTTCAATTGTCGTATTAAAACGCCCTACATAACCATATGCACTGAGCACACGGCTTTGAAGGTGGACCTGGATCAAGGGGTGTTTTGCCACCCGCTGCAGTGTTTCTTCCAGGATGGTATGCGTTGCGTTGCCTTCCAGGGTTCCTTTCAACCAGTTAAGATTGCCGCCCAACTCCTCTGCTTGCTCTACCAGATCTACTTGAAAGCCGTGATCTGCGATGGCAAGGGCTGATGTTAGTCCGGCGATTCCGCCGCCCATCACCAGAGCCCTCTGAATAATCTGTACCTGGGGTGCAGGAGCCGGATCAACCCATTTAAGTCTGGAAAGGCCCATACCCAAGATAGCTGACAGCTCATTGTTGACGGCTGATATCTCTTCCGCTGACGGGGTTTCTGTTTTTAGCTTTGAGCTATAAATGCTAAGTCTTAAATCAACCACTTCTATAAGCGCAGGATTCAAACCTACCCACCGTCCCAGTTTCCTGATTTTGCGTGCATAAACATAGGGCAGGCAGGCCCCGATTAGAATCCGATTTGGTTTATGTTTCTCGGCAAGTTCAACAAGGTTCTCCCAGCCCTCGGCTGTAGAGGTTTGTTCAAGAAAGACAACCTGATCCACAGCCGGGTCAGTCTCAAGGCGCCGGGCAAGTTGTTGCGTGTCTAAAAGCTCCGAAAGCAGATCGCCGCAAGTGCAAACAGCTATCATCACTCTGGGCGGTTCCTGTGAAATGTCTAACAAAGGGTCGTCGGATGTAAGTTCAGGAGCAAGGCTGCCGCCGGTCGTATGAATAACGCGGGATGCAGACAAAGCAGCGGCAGAAGCCTGGATCACGGATTCATTGATATCCTTAAGGCCGGAAAAGGAGCCTCCCAATACGATTCCTTCCTTATTTGTCCGCGCCAATGAAAAGGGTTCGGCCTGACCGAAACCATACTGATTGAGCGGTATTCCCACCATTTCGGCCAGTTCAGCCGTACCAGGTGCAGGCCTTTGGCCCACGGAGAGCACAACCATATCGAAGCGCTCTTCCTTGCGGATGCCGGTATAATCAACATGACTGATGATAAGATCGCCGCTGTTTTCATCTTGGAGCACGGAATGAACGCGTCCCCTTTCAAATCGAACACCGTGCTTGGTTTCCGCCTGGTCGCGGTAGCGCTGAAAGGACTTCCCAAAGGTACGCATATCCATGTAAAAGATGGCCGCTTCAAGCTCCCCTTGGGCCCTTTCCTTGGCCACAAGGGCTTCCTTGATAGCGTGCATGCAGCAGATGGACGAACAAAAGTCGGCGTCGATCTGAATGTCCCGCGATCCCACGCACTGGAGCCAGGCCACTTTTTGTAGCGGTTTGCCGTCGGCAGGCCGCACCAGGCGACCCTGATTCGGTCCGGTGCCGCTTAAAATCCTTTCGAACTCAAGACTTGTTACCACATTCGGATATATGCCGTACCCGAAAGTGTTCTTGCCTACGGCCGGATCGAAATAGGATGTGCCGCCGCAGAGGACCAGGGCTCCGACCTCCATCGGGGGTTCCTTAGCTGCTTCAAGATCCTGGTATATCCGAATGACCATGGGAACAAGGGTGTCGGGGTCAAACGGTTTGAGGAGATAATCGAGGGCGCCTATCTTCATGGCTTCTACAGCGGTCTCTACCGTGGCGTAGGCCGTCATCATGACCACGCAAAGGTCAGGAAAATCCTCTTTGGCTTTTTGAAGAAGCTCTACACCGTCCATCCCCGGCATTTTGATATCTGTGAGCATCAGGTGATACGCTTGTTTTGACAAAAGATCCAGGGCCTCAGGGCCGGATGCGGCTGTGTCGACGGCAAAATCTTCATCTTCCAGCCAGTCCTTAATGGAATCGCGGACGATCAACTCGTCATCCACCACCAGGATGCGGAAATCCTTTCGGATCTGCTCTGATACCTTGATGGCGTTCGTAGGACAGATTGCTTCACACTCCCCACACCGGGTACAGGCAACCGCATCAATTATATACGAGTTGGGGATAGCATGCGGAATTGGAAGGTAGATAGCCTTTCGGTCGGCCAGGCCGGCGTTAAAGGAATCCGGAACCTCCACCGGACAGACTTTCACGCACTCGCCGCACCCAATACACAGGTCTGGGTTCACAAGGCTCGGTTTCTGACGAAGCGATACTTGAAAATGACCCGGTTCGCCTTCCACGGAGACCAGTTCGGTGGAAAGGCGGATTTCGATTTTTTCGTGGAAGAGCCCTTTACGAAGACAATATTGGGACGATGCATCCCGATCCACCAGGGGAAGCATTTTGCACATACCGCAACGATCAGTGGGAAACTGATAATCGAGCTGGCTTAAAATCCCTCCGATATGCGGTGATCGGTCGATGAGGGTTACGCCGTATCCAAATTCCGCCAGATCAAGAGCAGCCCGGATACCGCTGATTCCGGCTCCCACCACAAGTGCCGTGCCGACTTTTTTCTTCATAACAAAACCTTCTTCATAATCCCATTTTTATCAGGAAAATGGGATAAATAATATCTTGTTAATCCTGTCAAATTTATTATCCGATCCCAACAACATCGGCAAGCTCATCCTCCCGGAATACCGACAGGGGCGGATCATCCCCAATGCTTCTACCGGCCTCGTACTCAAAAGCTTTCTGGGTTCGATATGAAACGGTTCGAAACAGCTCCATCACCGGAATATCGTTGGGGCAGGCATTAGTGCACTGACCGCACCCGACACATGCGGTGCTCATATGGGCAATCCGGGTAAGGTGGTAAAAGACGGTATCAGTGGGCATCTTGATGACACCCTTACGATTGGCCCATCGCAGGTACTGGACAGGCTCATGGTTAAAGACATCTGTGACAAAGACACATTCCTTACAGTAGCAAACCGGACAAGCAACCCTGCAGTTGTAACAGTTTATGCAGTTGGCAAGATAAATGTTCAGTTTGTCCACGCTGTTGGTGGCCTCAGTAGTTTCTGCAAACATTTTATCACGATAGGCCGTTCGTTCAGCTATCAGTGATTCAACGGCCGCGGTGCGTTCCGGTGGTTCCTCTGACACAGAAAGATCAAGGTTTTTATAAAGATCCTCTCCTTTTGGAGTCCGGGCCTGAATCAAAAGGTTTTTGTTTGTATCGACCCCGAAAAGTCCGATTAAAATGTCTGCACCATTGGGGATAGGGTGTTCGCATGCCTTGCAGGCCGGGGTCAGGTCAAACCCTTCCACAGCCACTTCTTTCCCAGATAAGACATTCCGGTAAAATCTTGAAGTGAATTCTGTTCCTTGTTCTCCGACGATCTGAGTATAATCGACATTCCTATATGCTCCCAGGCAGTCGATTCCCACCAGCACCATCTCTTCAATTCGGCCTTGCTTGAGTTTCACCAGCTCGACAAATGCGCGTATCTCGCATGGACGTAATACAACCGCCACTTTTCCACCCATGGGTTTACGTGTTAGCCGGGAAACGATTTTGGCTGCATTCATGGGGAAGACCGGTGCCAGGGGGTCGGCGCCATTGAGTTGTTCAGGATCAGTCACAAGAGTCGGCATCACCACATTCTTCATGGGGAGGTGTTGTGGAACCAGAATTGCGCTGATATCATCCAACTGGAGGATGGATCGGAAAAATTCTCGTAGAGTCGCCAAAAGGTCTCCGTCTTTTACATTGATTTTCGCCGTTTTCACCATCGGTACTCTCCAAAGTGGGTAGTGGTTACCGGGTAATGGGTACTGGATACGGGTGACTGGGTATTGAACATCCGAGGACCTATACCTAACCCGGATAAACCGGAAATAACAAATCACAAGCATCAAATTTCAAATAAATTCCAAACTACAAGCTCCAAATCCCAAAGAAATACCAAACCCCAAATAAGATCCAAAACCAATTGTTTGTCATTTGATTTTTTGACATAAAAACACAAGAGATCAGAGTTTAGGTGCTAATAACAAATAACTAAAATTATATTACCATTGTTCCTTTGGCCTGGTTGGGGCCCAGGCTCTTTATCTGCGTTACCATTTCACGAATGGTCTCGGCAAACTGGATTCCGTCGCTGGCGCCAATCCAGGTCAACCTGAGCCGTTCATCTCCAAAGCCGAATTGGGGAAGGATTTCTTTAAGAAGCTTGATCCGCCTCCGTGCTTTGTAATTTCCGTTGATGTAATGGCAATCTCCGGGGTGACATCCACTCACAAGGACCGCATCAGCCCCCTCAAGAAAGGCCTTGATCACATATTTGGGGTCAACCATGCCGGTGCACATAACCCGGATCAATCTCACGTTGGCAGGATACCTCAATCTTGAGGTTCCGGCCAGATCTGCGGCGGTATATGTACACCAGTTACATACAAAAGCGATGATTGTCGGTTCAAAGTCTCCCATGATCTCTCTCCAAATATAACTTTAACTGTATGATTTTAGTTTTATGAAGCAACGATACTGACGCAGTATTCCGCAAGTTACAGTTTAACCCGGACAAGGCTGTCTGCGTACACTGCACAGTCACGCCGGAACCAAAAAGCACTGAAAGTTGTGTTATCAGGTTTTCCTCTTAAATATTCAATAGACAATCGTCACTATTCAATTGCTCACATTCCCACTAAATGCAGTGAATCAATGATTCCCTCGAGTTCTGCAAATAGCTGTTTTTCATTGAAATGTTTGACCTGTGCAGCACCGCTGGGACAAAATCCGGCACAACTCCCACATCCTTTGCAAAGCGCCTCATTTACCACCGAGACGCCCATGCGCGCGTTATATTCTATGGCAGAATAAGGGCAGAGATCGATGCAGGTCTGGCACCCCGCGCATACGTCCGGATCGATCCACGATATGATCGGAGCAATATCCACCTTTCCCAGAGTGGCTAATGCCAGGGCTTTGACAGCTGCGCCGGATGCCTGGCAAACCGTATCCGGAATATCCTTGGGACCCTGACAGACCCCGGCCAGAAAAACTCCGTCCGTAGCGGTATTCAGAGGACCCAGTTTGGGGTGTTCCTCCAGAAAAAAACCGTCCGCACCCTGGTTGACTCCAAAAATCCTGCCCACACCTTGAGCATCGCTACGGGCTTGAATGGCAACGCACAGGATTACCATATCCACCGGAATTCTTAAACGCCGTCCCAAAAGGGTGTCTTCAGCAATGGCGATGAGTTTGCCTTGCTCCTCACGTGTGACGGCCTGGTCGGCAATCTCGGCCACCTTGCCCCTGATGAAGTTGGTTCCTTCTTCCTGGCATCTTTTGTAAAATTCCTCATACCCTTTGCCAAAGCAGCGCATGTCAATGTAAAAATTGAATATTTGAGCATCGCGACCGACTTTTTCATGGATTAGATGGCCATACTTGAGGGCGT
>JBARSG010000080.1:0-10916 GCA_049644625.1 Desulfobacterales bacterium
GGCGTATACGTAGTACGCCGCACAAGTAATTCCGCAGATTGACGCAGAGATTGCGGAAAAGGGCAATTTCTGGATAGAAACTAATTAAAAAGGAAGGAACACAATCATGAAACTAACAGGCGCACAAATTATGATGAAGGTCCTAAAAGAGGAAGGTGTTGACACGATCTTTGGATATCCGGGCGGTGCTGTCATCGACATTTATGATGAACTGGAAAGAACGGATATCCGTCATATCCTGGTTCGCCAGGAGGCATGTGCGGTTCATGCTGCTGATGGTTATGCCCGTGCCGGCGGACGAGTGGGGGTATGCCTGGTAACATCCGGGCCCGGCGCAACCAACGCGGTAAGCGGTATTGCATCCGCCTATATGGATTCAATTCCGGTCGTAATATTTACCGGGCAGGTCCCTACACATCTTATCGGAAATGATGCCTTTCAGGAAGTCGATACCGTGGGCATAACCAGACCGTGCACCAAACACAACTACCTTGTCAAACGTACCGAAGATCTTGCCAGGATTATCAAGGAAGCCTTTTTGATCGCCAGTTCCGGTCGCCCGGGACCTGTTTTGGTGGATATTCCTAAAAATGTAAGCGTCAATACGATTGATTACAAGGCATCCAAAAAAGTCAATCTTAAGTCTTACAAACCTACCTACAGCCCTAATGTAAAACAGTTGCAACGGGTTGTAGAGATGATTAAAAACTCCAAAAAACCGATTATTTTTGCGGGCGGTGGTGTTATACTTTCAAAAGCTTCCAAAGAGCTTACGGAACTTGCCCGTAAAACCCAAATTCCCGTGACGTGTTCTCTGATGGGCCTGGGTGGATTTCCAGGTACGGATCCATTATGGCTCGGCATGATCGGCATGCATGGTACGTATCGATCCAATATGTCCACCGGAGAATGCGATCTTATGATCGGCATCGGCGTCCGTTTTGACGACCGTGTTACCGGCAAGACAGATGTATTTGCACCCAAGGCCAAGATTGTGCACATAGATATCGATCCCACATCAATACGAAAAAATATTCCGGTCACTGTTCCGGTTGTGGGCGACTGCAAAATAACCCTTGCCCAACTTAACAAGTTACTGGACAAAGAAGACCCGAGCAATCTCAAGAAAAAGCGAAAAAAATGGTTCGATCAGATTCATCACTGGAAAAGCACATCACCCCAGACATATGATCAGAAAGATGTTATCAAGCCTCAGTATGTGGTGGACAAGCTCTATCAGCTCACCAAAGGCAAGGCCATTATAACCACCGAAGTCGGGCAGAATCAGATGTGGGCCGCCCAGTATTATCTCTTTGACAGACCCAACCACTTTATTACCTCGGGAGGCCTTGGTTGTATGGGATTCGGACTTCCCGCCGCTATCGGAGCGCAACTCGCCTGTCCGGATAAGCTTGTGGTCGATATTGCCGGGGACGGCAGTATTCAGATGAACATCCAGGAAATGACCACGGCCATACAATGCGGTCTTCCGGTAAAAGTTGTTATCCTGAACAATGGCTATCTGGGTATGGTCCGACAATGGCAGCAGCTTTTTTTCGACAAACGCTATGTCGCCACCAGCCTTGAATGTGCTCCCGATTTCGTAAAGCTTGCCGAAGCATACGGCGCTGTGGGTTTAAGAGCAACAAAACCTGATGAAGTAGAACCTGTACTCAAAAAAGGTCTTTTCTCCAAGAAAACCGTAATAATGGATTTTGTGGTAGAAAAAGAAGAATGTGTTTATCCCATGGTTCCGGCAGGGGCTCCTGTTACGGAAATGCTTCTGGTATAACCCAACCCGGACAAACCGGCCTCCGGCTCGTAAGCCTAAGGCTCGGAGAGAACCAAAAATATTTGCCACAAAGGCACTAAGACACAAAGGATATATTTATTTTTCTTTCTTCGTGCCTTGGTGCCTTAGTGGCGAGAAAAAAAAGGATGTTACCCATGACAGAAGAAAAACATGTACTTTCGATTCTAGTAGACAACGAGCCCGGCGTACTTTCCAGAATTGCGGGACTGTTCAGCGGCCGGGGATTTAACATTGAAAGCCTCTGTGTTGCCGAAACAACAGATCCGCTGGTATCGAGGATCACCCTGGTTACAACCGGAGAACCGCCGATCATTGAACAAATTGAAAAACAGCTTAACAAGCTCATTAATGTGATTAAAGTCCACGATCTTACCGGTAAGGAATTTGTGCACAGGGAGATGGCCCTTATCAAGGTTATGGCCAAAGCCGAGCACCGTGCCGAAATTTTGCGGATTGTGGATATCTTCAGGTGCAAAGTGGTTGATGTAAGCCTCGATCACTACACCATAGAAGTGACCGGTGATGAAGGAAAAATGGAAGCCATATTAAATCTTTTAAAACCTATCGGTATCAGGGAGATTGCAAAAACAGGCATTATTGCGCTCATCCGGGAGGCCAAGTAGATACCCGCAGGCGCATGACTTTGGTCTTGAGCATGTTTTATGATAGTTAAACCCTAACCCGAATAAACCGGAATTAAAATATATTTGCCACAAAGTCACAAAGACACTAAGGATAAATTTATTAATCATTCTTCGTGTCTTAATGGCAATAAAAAAAGTTTTGTCAATTTTTTGGGTTTCAATTTCTGATTTTTAACATTTTGTATAGGAGAATAACATGTCTAAGATAAACTTCGGAGGTGTTGAAGAAGAAGTAATTACTTCGGAAGAATTTTCTCTGGAAAAAGCAAGGGACGTACTAAAAAATGAAATCGTTGCCGTCCTCGGTTACGGCGTTCAAGGGCCTGGACAGGCGTTAAACATGAAGGATAACGGCATTAATGTGATCGTGGGACAACGGGAAATGAGCAAATCGTGGGACAAGGCGGTTGCAGACGGTTTTATTCCCGGCCAAACACTCTTCCCTCTTGAGGAAGCGGCTCAGAAAGCAACCATTGTCCAGTTTCTTCTTTCAGATGCCGGCCAGGTTGCAGCCTGGCCCAAGATAAAAAAGTGCCTTAACCCGGGGGACGCACTCTATTTCTCCCACGGTTTTTCAATCGTTTATAAAGACCAGACCGCTATTGTACCCCCTGAAAACGTGGATGTCATTCTGGTAGCCCCCAAGGGATCCGGCCGAACCGTTCGAACTAATTTTCTTGACGGCAGCGGAATCAATTCAAGCTTTGCCATACATCAGGATTTTACCGGCCGGGCAAAGCAAAGGACTCTGGCGTTAGGAATTGCCATCGGATCAGGCTATCTGTTCCCCACGACATTTAAAAACGAAGTTTATAGTGATCTTACCGGCGAACGAGGGGTTCTCATGGGCTGCCTGGCAGGTGTGATGGAGGCCCAGTACAATGTTCTGAGAAAACACGGGCACACCCCGAGTGAAGCCTTTAATGAAACCGTGGAAGAACTTACCCAGAGTCTTATCCGTCTTGTGGCACAAAACGGTATGGACTGGATGTTTTCAAACTGCAGTACAACCGCCCAGCGGGGTGCTCTGGACTGGGCGCCCAGGTTTCGCGATGCAGTGGTTCCTCTGTTTGACGAACTGTATGAAAGGGTTGTATCCGGCATAGAAACCAAAAGGGTTATTGAGGCAAACAGCGCTCCTGACTACCGTGAGAAACTGCAAAAGGAACTCGACATCATCAAAAATTCTGAAATGTGGCAGGCCGGGGCTGCGGTACGGTCGTTACGGCCTGAAAATCGATAACAATAAATTTTTGATGCTGCTTTAATAAGCCATTAGAAACCATATCATAGGAGTATAACATTATGGAACCGATCGTCTTATATGACACCACCTTAAGGGATGGAACCCAGGGAGAAAACATAAACTTTTCCGCCATGGAAAAGATACAAGTCGCCAAGCGGCTGGATGATTTCGGTATACATTACATCGAAGGCGGCTGGCCGGGTTCCAACCCCAGGGACATGCAATTTTTCGATCTGGCGCAAAAAGTGAAATTCAAAAATACTCGTATAACGGCATTCGGTTCTACTCGAAAACCCGGTATCGACCCGGCCGACGATCCAAACTTGATCGCGTTGCTTAAAGCCAACACCCCCGCGGTAGCAATATTCGGAAAAACGTGGGATCTTCATATTAAGCAGGTCATGAACAACACCCTGGAAGAAAACCTTGCCATGATCCGGGAATCCGTTGCCTATCTGAAAGAAAATGATCGCGAGGTGGTTTACGATGCCGAACATTTTTTTGACGGGTTCAAGGAGAACAGTGACTATGCCCTGGAAACCTTATTTGCCGCCATAGATGCCGGAGCGGAATTTATTGTGCCCTGTGACACTAACGGCGGCAGCCTACCGTCTGAAATCGAATCGATAATAAACGAGGTTCTCCGTCGACTTGCTGAAAAATATAATACAAAACCGGATGCGCTGCCGGTTAAAATCGGCATTCATACCCACAACGACAGCGGCCTGGCCGTGGCCAATTCCATCCAGGCCGTGGAATCCGGTGCGGTTATGGTCCAGGGGACCATTAATGGATACGGAGAGAGATGCGGCAATGCCGATCTCACATCTATCATACCGATTCTTTATTACAAAATGAACCGCCCGTGTGTTTCTGCAGAAAACATGGCAAAACTGAAATCTCTCTCCAGGTTTGTGAGCGAAACCGCCAACATGATTCCGTTAAACAGCAGACCTTTTGTGGGAAATAGTGCGTTTGCCCACAAAGGGGGCATTCATGTGAGTGCGATCATGAAAGTATCCCGGGCATATGAACATATGGAACCGGAACTGGTGGGCAACAAGCGCCGGGTTCTGGTATCGGATCTTTCGGGTAAAAGAAACATTGAATACAAGGCCAAAGAACTCGGCATCGAGCTGGGTGCCAACGGATTTGATAGTCGCAAAATCGTTACGGAAGTTAAACGCATGGAACAGGAAGGGTACCAGTTTGATGTGGCTGACGCATCGTTCAAGATCTTGCTGGAGAAGTTTACCGACCAGTACCATCCCCTGTTTGAACTCAAATCCTTCAGGGTACACATTGAAAAGGACGCTGATCGCCCCTGTTCCGCCCACGCCACCATCAAAATTTCCGTGGAAGGCAAGGAAGAGATCACCGCCGCTGAAGGAGACGGGCCGGTCAGTGCTCTGGATAACGCCCTGCGCAAGGCCCTGAACAAATTTTATCCCGAACTGAAAGCCATGCGACTGATCGATTTCAAGGTCCGGGTCATCGATGGACGCAAAGGAACCGCGGCCAGGGTTCGTGTGTTTATAGAGTCGCGGGATCAAGATAATATCTGGAGCACCATCGGTGTTTCCGAGGATATTATCGAAGCGAGCTGGCATGCCCTGGCAGAAAGTGTTCACTATAAGCTGTCTATGCAAAAACAGTAACAAATGACAAACCACTATGAAAAGGAATAGAATCTTGATTAAAAGAGATGGAATCAATGCCGCAGGACAATTTTTTTATCCTGTCCTGCGGCCTATGCTTGGTCGGATTTTACTCGTTGTCACAGGGACAGATTTGTACATATCACCTTAACCCTGAAAAAAAGGAGTAAAATAATGGAAGAACAAGTAATTATATTCGATACCACATTAAGAGACGGCGAACAATCTCCCGGCGCCAGCATGAATGCCGCAGAGAAACTGCGCCTTGCCACACAGCTGGAAAAGCTGGGTGTAGATGTGCTGGAAGCCGGATTTCCGGCAGCCTCAAAAGGCGACTTTGATGCGGTTTCAAAGATCGCGGGAAAACTCAAAAAAACCGAGGTTGCCGCCCTGGCGCGCACCTCCAAAGCAGATATTGACCGAGTCTGGGGTGCAATACAGCATGCCGCAAAACCGAGAATCCATACCTTTATCGCCACATCCGACCTTCACATGCACTACAAGCTGAACATGACAAAGGACGAGGTTCTTAAAACCGCTGTGGAAGCAGTCAAATATGCCGGGTCTTTTACCGACAATATTGAGTTTTCAGCCGAGGATGCGTCCCGGAGTGATCGAGACTTTTTGTGCAAGGTTTTTGAAGCCGCCATTGACGCCGGCGCAACAACCATAAACATTCCGGACACCGTAGGCTATGCCATACCCATGGAATTTTCCGATCTGGTCAAATATGTCATGAGCCATACCCCCAATATAAACAAAGCCGTTGTAAGTGTTCACTGTCACAATGACCTGGGTCTTGCCACGGCCAACACTCTTGCAGCATTGAGCAGTGGTGCCAGGCAGGCCGAAGTGACCATCAACGGCATCGGCGAGCGGGCCGGCAATACTTCCCTTGAAGAACTGGTCATGGCCATTCATACCAGACCCAATTACCTGCCGCTACGGTCTAATATTAAAACCGAGCTTATCTATCCCACGAGCCGGCTGGTCAGTATGATAACCGGTATCATAGTCCAACCGAATAAGGCTATTGTAGGCGCCAATGCCTTTGCCCACGAGGCCGGAATTCATCAGGACGGCGTACTCAAAAATCCCATGACCTATGAAATTATGAAACCGGAAACCATCGGTCTCAGCGCCAGCAAGCTGGTTCTGGGCAAGCACTCGGGAAGACACGCCCTGCGCACACACTTAAAGGATATGGGGTATGATCTTTCCGACGAAGAATTACAGCTTGTTTTTACAAAATTCAAAGAACTGGCCGATAAGAAAAAATATATTGTCGATGAAGATCTGGAAGTTATTGTTACCGAAGGTATCCTGCGGACCACCGATATTTTCCGCTTGGAATATCTCCATGTGACATGTGGAACAACTGTTATCCCCATGGCAACAGTCAAACTCACTATAAATGGAAGGCCGGTCCAGGGTGCGGGTTACGGAAACGGCCCCATTGATGCCGCCTATGACAGTATTGCCAAACTGACGGGAACAGAATCAGAACTGTTGAGATTTTCGGTGAGTGCCCTTACCGGTGGCACGGATGCCCAGGGCGAAGTCACGGTCCGCTTGAGCGAAGAGGGGTTAACCGCACTGGGCAGAGGAGCGGACCCCGATATCATCACTGCCAGTGCCAAAGCCTATGTAAACGGACTTAACCGTCTGGAATACTTGAAAGCCAATCCGGTGGTCGCAACGGCCTGATCCTGTTTTGAAAAAATCCGAAGGGGCTGCAAAGCCCCTTCGGCAAAATTTTATACGTTCAGGGTACCGATAATATCCGCCAGGTCAGCAATATTTCTTTCCTCTAAAAATGCTTCTATTCCTTCTATGATATCTATGGTGGCATGGGGGTTTATAAAATTGGCCGTACCCACCTGAACCGCCACGGCCCCTGCTATCAAAAACTCCAGTGCATCTTTCGCCGTCATGATTCCGCCAACGCCGATTACCGGAATTTTGACCACTTGAGCCACCTGCCAGACCATTCGGAGGGCAACGGGCCTGATTGCCGGTCCGGAAAGCCCTCCGGTTATGTTGGCAAGCTTTGGACGTCGGGTTTCAATATCTATGGCCATACCCGTTATGGTGTTAATCAGAGAAATCGAATCGGCCCCTTCTCCTTCCACGCTGCGAGCGATTTCAGTAATATCGGTTACATTGGGAGAAAGCTTGACCATCAGGGGCCGGGTCGTGCTCTTTCTAACCGCCCTGACAACCTGGGCCGCGGATTCAGGATAAGCCCCAAAGGCCATACCGCCGCACGTTACATTGGGACATGAAATGTTCACCTCAATGCCGGATACCTCTTCAATATCTTGAAGCCGCGAGGCCAGGTCAGCATATTCTGCGATACTTTTTCCGTAGATGTTTACAAAGACCGGCGGGTCAATCATTTTTAAAAACGGTAATTTTTCTTTCACAAATGCTTCCAGACCCACGTTTTCAAGGCCAATGGCATTCAGCATGCCGCACGGTGTTTCAACGATTCTCGGGGGAGGGTTCCCTCTGGACGCTTCAAGGGACAATCCCTTTACAATAATGCCGCCCAGACGGTTTAAGTCTATAAGCTTTTCAAACTCTTTGGCATATCCGAATGTTCCGGATGCCGTTAGTACAGGATTTTTTAATGTTATTCCCCCGATATTTACACGCATATGAGACTTTTTTTCGATCATAACACTGTTTTTTCCAATAAATGCACAAAATTCAATTTTAAGGAATTAAAGAAAAATTGACACATTGGTAAAAAATCTTTTACGAGACCATCATAATCAGGCTTTTTATAAAATCAATATGTCTTCTCTTTGTTCAGCAAAAAAAAGCTCTGAAGGAAATTACTAAGTCTTATATAGAGCAAGGAAGCTGGATCAAACCCTAAAATTTATCATCTATCATTTATTCGGCCAAATAGATCGGCGGACTTTGGACACAGGTTACTTGTCATTCGCTGATTGTACGTCTCGGAAATCCTACAAGTTATCGAAAATACAGATTTTTTAATGGCAACCTGTTTATGCTATCAGTAGACTTAAAATACCTTTATTTTTCCCGCTTACAGCGGGATAGAATTCCCGAGACGATAAATTACTTGGATATTTTCTCAGCCAACTCAGCAAACACCTTGGTTACTTGAGAATCTTCATATTTTTCCTGAAAAGAAATACCCTTATCTCCGCATGAAACAAAATTTTGATCAAACGGAATTCTTCCCAAAAACTGAATGCCTGTCTCCCGGGCGGTTTTTTCTCCTCCGCCGGTTCCGAACAGCTCAACCATTTTATTGCAATGGGGGCAGGTAAAGCCGCTCATATTTTCAATTAGACCGAAAATCTCCATTTTTACGGTTCTGCAGAAATTGATGGATTTTCTGACGTCCGCCAGGGCCACCTCCTGAGGTGTGGTAACGATGATTGCCCGGGCATCGGAAATTGTTTGTGCAACGGTCAACGGCTCATCACCGGTTCCCGGAGGGGAGTCCACGATCAAAAAGTCTAGCTCACCCCACTCAACTTCACCGATAAATTGCCGTATAGCGGAATATTTAAGCGGTCCCCTCCATATAATGGCATCGTCTTTGCTTGCAATCAGCGATTCTATGGAAATTACTTTCAAGTTATCCGAATACTTCATGGGATCCAGTTTGTTGCTCTTACTCAGGCCCAGCATTCCTTTTAACCCGAGCATTCTCGGTACGTCAGGTCCATGTAAATCAACATCCATTATCCCCACGTTAAATCCCTTTTCGGAAAGCGCTATGCCCAGGTTAACAGATATGCTGGTTTTGCCCACCCCGCCTTTGCCGCTTAATACGACGAATTTTTTCTTTATTTTTTTCAAAGATCTATCCACGGAAGCGTCCTGTTCCGCCTGCGCCTTTTTCTGTTTCTGGGCGGCATCAACATTATTATGAATTTGTACCATAATTCTTATCTCCTAATAAAGTTAATATCAAATTAAGCGAGGTATTACCATAAGTTACCTTTCGCAACGATAAACCATCTCATGATTGCATTTTGGACAGCTTTCAGGCCTTCCCGTACCCAAAGGTTCAATCCATCTGTGATTGCATTTGCGGCACATGAACGTTCGCACTTGATCTGCCATCTTGTAGTTTCCGCCTTCAATATTTATGGCCTTACCGTTAATCAGAGCATCTGCAACGATTTTTCTGGCCTGCTGAATAATCCGTCCAAAAGTGGCTCTTGAAATATGCATTTGCTGCCCCGCTTCTTCATGGGACATTCCATGAAAATCAGCAAGCCTAATGGCTTCACGTTCATCAACCGTAAGGCGCACTTCGGAAAGGTCGCGCATGGGAATTCCTCTTGGCTTGAAGTAGCTGATTTCAGGGTTAAACGCCACCATGCGATGTTTCTTTGGTCTTACCATAACCATCCTTTATGAGTATATACTCAAAAGTGAAAAATTAAGTATTCCAATCGATATTGTCAAGGATTTTATTAGGTTTTATTTCAACGATTCGTTGTCGTTTCGACGATATGTTTGACAAAATTCGGTAACATGTTATCTTAATTTTTCTTTTGATCAAATTAGTATGTTAGCGGCTTTATAATAATCTGAAAAAATATAATTTGGCTCGCTGTGCTTGATCCCAAAAGACTGCGGGCATTTTTCCCGCTCATAGCGAGATAGAAATTCCGAGGCGTTTAATTATGGTATCAATTTTAAAGAAACAGAAAGATAAAATTATATCAAAAGCGTTACAATCGTTTGTAAATTTTATAATCACTGACTACGGGAAATTAATTGATTTCGATATAAATTCAAAAGCTAAAACAATATTTCTTAAAGTTTCACTAAAAGGTGAAAAGGAGGTTCTTAACATCGCTTTTTCAAATTACAGTATCGTAACAGAACATAAAAATACTTACTTCCAATTTGACAGTATAAGGACGTCCAGAGAATGGATTAATATCCTTTTCGATAAAAAACTGTCAGATATTTTCAAAGAAAATAAAATTCAAATCCCGGACTACATTGCAACACCGATAACTATTATCTTATAGACACGTGTCTAAAAATCCCGGCTTTGACCTTTGTAGATATTCCTCGTAAATTCATCCAAAGCGCCTAATATACTTCAAACGGTTATAATTTGAGCCTTTCAAATCTTTAATATAATCATAAATTAAGGCAGCAGTTAGGACTGGATTGTTGGAGTATTGAGGTATTTGAAATTTGAGATCTGTCTGGAATTTTATGCTTGAGTTTTGAATTTATTTGGAATTTGGGATTTCAAAAAGTCCGTGAACGGTTACAATACTTTTGCGATCTATTTTGATGCTACAATCATATCGGCCGCCTTTTTGGTCGCTTCCTCGAGATTTTGTATCAGATTAGATATGAGCTTTTTTATTCTCGTCGGTTGGGCCTCCCACTCCTTTGCCAAACGCACGGAATTGAGTAAGCCTAATACAACCGGTCCATCCGCGACTGCCGAAGCGGTTCGGGTACTATTGCCCTGTTTTAACATTGCCATTTCTCCGACAAAATTTCCTTCAGACAATGTATCAATGGTCAGCAGGCCT
>JBARSG010000081.1:0-2935 GCA_049644625.1 Desulfobacterales bacterium
CCAGAAATCTTTAATGTCCAGGCATAATTACACGGAGGGTTTTTTTGAGCCCATTCTGGAACGTCAACTAAAAAACCGTTTCCCACCTGTTCCCATTCCAGCGTTCCATCGACTCCCAGCATGGAAATCTCTGCGCCATCTGCCGGGACAATCGAGGACAGCCACATCTTGGAAGGTGGAGACTGCTCGTTATCACCACCCAAATAAATAGCATATACTGTCCCGTCCTTTTGTTTTGTTAAGCATACTTTGCCCTCTCTGTAGGGCGCAATAGGGCGTGAATTGTATATAGCCTCGCTGTTTACAGCCATCCATTTCCCCAATTCTTCCAACCGAACAAACGCTTCATCGTACCAGGTGCCTTCCGGACTTGGCCCTATATTTAGCAGCAAATTGCCGCCCTTGGACACGATATCCACCAACATGTGGATCAATTCCCGGCTTGATTTAAATTTAGGGTCAAAGCTGTACGACCATCCGCCTCCCATGATAATGCAAGACTCCCAGGGATAGGGAAGCATTTTTTCCGGAACTTGATTCTCCGGAGTTAAATAATTTTGATAAGGGCCCGCAACTGCCCGGTCAACAACAATCAAATCCGGTTGTTTATCTCTCGCCTTTTTGACAAGCTCAGACATATGGATGTCTTGTTTTCGGTTTTTTCCATCAATCCATCCGCCGTCCATCCAAAGTATGTCCACCTTGCCATAATCGGTCATCAATTCCAGAATCTGGTTGTGCGTAAACTCAACAAACTTTTCCCATCGGTTCGGATATTTTCCGATATCATAATTGACATTTCGGTCGGGCGTGGCAAAGTAGGACCACCAGTAATATTCACTGTGCCAATCAGGTTTGGAGAAGTAAGCTCCCGCCCACAAACCCTCATTTCTAAATGCTTCGAATATTTCTTTGGTTACATTGGATTTGGGATTTGTGTTAAATGGACAGTCTGTATCCGTTATTTTGTAATCCGTATATTTTGAATCAAACATACAAAAACCGTCATGGTGTTTGGTGGTAAAAACAACATATTTCATCCCGGCCGCTTTGGCTGCTTTCGCCCATTTAGTGGGATTGAATTTCTCAGGATTAAAGGTGGTTTTCAGATTTTCATAATCGATCTTGTACTGTCCGTAGTTTTCGTAGCTTCCTTTGGTCCTTTTGGTCCAACCGACATCTTCGGAGCATAATGACCACGATTCCACAATGCCCCACTGGCTGTAAGGCCCCCAATGCATGAGGAGACCGAATTTTAAATCCTGCCATTTTTCGAGTTTATCCAATACTAGCGGATCTGTTTCCGGGTAGTACTGTTGGGAGTGCTCCTGTGAATATGTTTTTGTAAATGAACAGACAAAGATTCCCAAAAAGACAGTAATAATAAACAGTCTTTTATTCACGATTTTTCTCCTTATTCGATCCATAGATCACGGTCGACCTCCTTCCAGACTTCGACCTTCATAGAGTTGTGATCGAACACTCCCATATAGTAGGGATCGACTTTTCTGTACTCCTCGTACGGGCCGGTATAATCCTTCCTCCGTTCCTTATACGTTTCGAATGCTGTCAGGCTGTCGTATTCCCAGACTATGAAGTGCCGGTCGGATTCTTCACCGGCGATAGTCTTTACGAAATAACGCAGACTTTTCCACTCTTTGAACAGCTCCCGGTGATCGTTGACCCACTGCAGCCAGCTGCGCAGCGCTTCATCGTGCTTATCCTGCATTCCTTCTTTCACGTACCAGCTCTCCATTTCGAAAATAGACATGATCAATCCCTCCCTGCTTCCGGTTCGATGCCCCCGAATTCTCCGCCGTATTTTTTGGCTGCATTAAGCAGTCTATGATGTTCTTTGGCGATTCGATCTGCTGCTTTTTTGCGGGTGATACCTGTCCCGGAGATCGTCCCTTTGGGCATCGCCACAATCCCCACTACTGTAATCCCAAATTTCAACATGTCCCGCCGGCTAAAATATTTTGATTTGATAATCATACAGATCCTCCGTTAAATCCCTTAGATTTATCTCACCATAATCTGTGATGTTTTCAGCATGGGCTTTTTAATTTGGATATGAGGTTTTTCATGTATTTCTTTATATTTCTTTCTCAATTTCAAAGGATATAAATTGCGGAGGGAAGAGTCAAACAGATCAATACTGATTCTGTCTAAGAATAAGAAGAAGATCCAGAATTAACTTCTTTAAAACAAAGAAATAAGATAAAAATCTTTAAAATGATATCTGAGTGCCGTTATATAAAGAAAATGCCCGAAAAATGGGGGTAACTTTTTGATAGCGTCCGAGGATTTTATGGACAAGTCTATATTAATCTTTTTGTTTTGTTGTCCTTGTTGACCTTTAGGTTCAGCTTGTCAATAATGAATAAAATTGAGAGATAATTCCCGGTAGCGAAAGAAAGAAATTCCTATGGTGGAATTTATAAGGATTACTATCGTATTTTGTATTTATACACTAAAGATCATAAATAAAAGGGATAAATTACTATAAGTATGAAATCTTATGCCATTTTGGGTTTATTGACATTAGCATTATTGTGTTCAGGTTTCACTCCAGTTTCAGACTCTGAAATACAAATGTTTTCCCACTCAAGGAAAGATTCAATTGAGCAATTTGAAATTTTATTAGATAGCCTTAGAATAAACCTTAAAATACCTGCTATTTCTGCAGCCGTTATCGAAGACCATGAAATCATCTGGGCAAAGGGATTTGGCTACGCTGATATCGAGAATAAAATTCAAGCAACCGATTCCACTGCTTACAGGGTTGCTTCTATTACAAAAACATATGCTTCAACCATAATTATGCAGCTTGTTAATGAAGGAAAAATTGATCTGGATGCCCCTGTTTCGGATTATGGTATCGACTTAAAAAGCCCGGGAATAATAAAAGTAAAACACTTACTCTCACATACAT
>JBARSG010000082.1:0-1990 GCA_049644625.1 Desulfobacterales bacterium
TAGGTCCGGCAGATCGTACTGGGGTGCCTCAAGCGAAGCGGGTGGTAAATACACACCCACATTACTGTATAGCAAAACCGGAGCCATTGCTCCTTCATTTCAATTGGGGCGAAGCCCCTAAGTTCTAGTCTCTGGATAATATCAATATTCGTTGTATTTCTTTGAATTTCTTGACTTAATCAGCGGTTTTGTGATATCGTAAATAAAATTTTTCAAGTCACAGTATGGAGTAAATGAAAAAAATAATCTTCTTAATTCTGTTTTTAATGCCGACTGTAGCTTTTGGAATGGAAAAGGCCGACAGGGTATTAGTGACCAAATCTAAATCAAAACTTTACCTTAAGAAGCAAGGAAAGATCTTAAAAGAATACCATGTCACATTTGGCGCGAGTCCCAGAGGACATAAGCAGAAAAAGGGCGATGAACGCACTCCGGAAGGAAAATATATTCTAGATTATAAAAACGAAGACAGCCGGTTCTATAAATCTATTCATATATCCTATCCTAATGAAGCCGATAAGAAGCGCGCTAAAAAAATGAGGGTAAATCCTGGTGGATGTATAATGATACACGGCCAAAAGAATGGTTTTGGACGGTTAGCGTTTATGAATCAACGTTTCAACTGGACAGACGGCTGTATAGCAGTATCAAACAATGCAATGGACGAGATTTGGCTTGCAGTGGATGTCGGAACTCCAATTGAAATAAAACCTTGACGGCTTCGTAAAAAGTCCAATTTCTGCGTTGCGCTTCATTTCGTGTTCACTGCGGCGTACATAAGTGCGCCTCATTCCACGAAATTCGCGACGCCTTGAACTTGAACTTTTTACTTTGCCGTCTCAATTTTGACTTTTTAAGAGTTCATCAAACCTTGACCACAGAGAATCGCCAGTTACGGATACGAATATCGGTGTGAGATAACCGAAAATTGACCCCCCTTTAACTCCGAACAAGCTTCACTAAGCAGTATTAGAGTATTAGAAATCCCGACCAAAAATACGAAAAAATCATACCTTTGACCGATTGCAATTTAATAAATCGTCTGGTAAAAGATATATAGATTATTAAATTCTGTTTAGTATCCAAATAATCAAAAAAATTTTGCATATTATTTTGGTAAAAAATATTAGCTTTTGAAAAGCACGATTTTTATGAGGTAATCTCAATGGAGCACAACCTTAGCAAAATCTGAGCTCTTTATTGGATATCACATCATCACCTATCACTTTGAATTGAACATATCACAGCAATTTGGTATGCGTTTCCATTATTTCAATCCCGCTTTGCGCAGCGCGTTAACCAGCCGCTTCCCAGCTCTCTTTTCAAATTTCTCGAGAGAAAACCGGGGATTTATCCTTAGTACCTCAGCGGCTTCTGACCGAGCATCTTCATTCCGTCCTGACCAGCTATAAACCGCAGACATCATTAAATGGGCGAAAAAAGAATCAGGATCTTGACGGACTGCTTTTTCGCACCATTTTATTGCTTCCTCATATTGTCCTATAGCGCCGTAGGACAATCCGAGACTCCAAAAGTACAATGACGGTGGAATAGGATTCAAACGCATGGCTGTCTTATATTCCGGAATGGATTCCTCCCACCTGTCTGCAAAAACGAATATTTTACCCAGTCTTAAATGTGACCCAGCTGAATTGGGATTAAGGGCCACAGCCTTTTCTCCTAAAGATAGAGCCTTCTTATGCTGCTTTTCTACTGCAAATAGAAATCCCAGCTCGCTATAAGCTTCAGCAAAAGTGTCATCCAGGCCAATAGCTTTTTGTAACAACTGCTTGGCTATGGCCAAAGACTCTTCAGGGGATTTCGTCGTACCATACCACATCTCATGATGATGGGTTCTAGATAGAACATAATATGCCCAGGAATACTCCGGGGCTAAGGCGATGGCTTCCTTGGCCAATTGTTTTGCCAAAGCATTTCTCTGAATGTTTCCTCGGTTCAAATAATCATTCGCCTGTAAGCATTTTAGATA
>JBARSG010000083.1:0-2210 GCA_049644625.1 Desulfobacterales bacterium
GCTGAGGAGAGAGCCTACTATCTTGTAGCGAAGGAGCGTTGGCAAGAAACTGTTCAACTCGGGACTGCTGCTGTACCAGCGCTAATTAACATTGTGAATATTGGTAGTTTAAACCAGTCAAAGGTGGCATGGGCGCTGGGTGAAATAGGAGATGCAAGAGCTATAAAATACTTGAAAAAACTGACTAAAAACCGAATTAAAAAGACAAGAGAAGCTGCGAGGCAAGCTTTGCAAAAGATTATGCAGGAAAACAGTGTCGCAGTGGCACAACGGGCACTTGCTGATTTAGGTTATGATCCTGGTCCAAGCGACGGTATTATGGGAAAGCGAACATCCGATGCGATTAAAAAGTATCAGCGCGATAACAATTTACAGGAAGATGGTCATTTAACACCTTCATTACTCTCGAAGTTACAGAATCAGATGGAAGAAAAACATTAGAAACACTTTGTTGGTTAGGCTTACAATGTAGTTTATGATAAGAATAGAGGACTGGAATAGTATGCTGAACTTTGACAAGGATCATGACTGGGACGAAGCGAAAAGGTGGGTTGAAAGTCATAGCGTTGCTGGTGGAGGTTGGCGAATGCCTACACTGAAAGAACTTAAAACTCTATATCAGAAGCGGGAAAAATGCAATATTAAACCTTTTTTAAAAACTACTGGATGTTGGGTATGGTCTGGAGAAACCAAGGGTTCGATTAAGGTTTGGGGCTACGACTACTCTTTCGAACCCGGCGGCAGTATATTAAGCGGCGGCAGCGGCAGCTGCACCGGTACAGCCTTGTTAAACCGAGACGACTCCACCGACTCCACTCGGGGTTTTTCGGTGCGTTCCCGAAAATGATATTAGATTATTGTGATATATGAAGATTTGATTCCATAGGGCAGGGTCAACAATGGCGACCCGATCGCTAAAAGTGTTGATGCATCACTCTAATGTGTTGTTTTTATATGCAATAGAAGGCAAGATTTCCAAAAATATATTGTATCGATAGCTTTTACTTGTTTTCGGTTATATATCAGGGAATTACAGGGATCTTTCAACACGTTAAGCGATCGGCTTGTCAACAATGGCCCTGCCTTTTTATTATCCGACCGTTGATATCTGCAATGAGCATGTAAATATTAGAGTTTCAAAATTGTTGTGATATCGTTTTTTCAATAGGGGCAAATTCGTTTCAGAAGGTTTGCCTTTTTTGTTTTTATGAAATATAAAGAAAACAAGAATTGGCTTCGATTAGACGTAGTTGTAAGAATCTGGTATTTAATTTTATCTTTTCGATTTATCCGCTTTTAGAAAGTGACTTCTTTTTTAATTTTTTACTAGAGGAGGTATTAATTATGAGAAAGTCTTCTAAATATTTATTTATTCTTCCTATATTAATAGTTTTATTTTTTTTGTTATCTTGTGCCACTGATTACAATAAATATGCTGACCAGTACTATCAGGAAGGTCTAGTTTTTTATGAAAGAATGGAGTATGATAGATCGATTGATAGTTTCAAAAAGGTTTTGGAAGTAGCACCATACGGAATAGATAATGATTTAGTTTATTATAACTTAGGGATGGCATACTTTAAGCAACGTCAGTATGATGAATCAATATATCAGTTTACAAAAGCACTAGAGTTAATCCCTGAAAAAGGTAATAAAAGAAAATTTAATGTCTTAGAGTGGCGAGGGAATGCATATCAGCAGAATAAGGATTTTGACAATGCAATAAAAGATTACTCAGGTGCCATACACCTTATCCCAACACACGAAGATATTAAGAATATTTATCATAATAGAGCATGGTCTTGGATTAACAAAAGAAATTATGATAAAGCGATTGAGGATTTCAGCAGCGCGATATCAATTGATCCTGAATTTGATGCCTCGTATTATGGGAGAGCGTATGTATGGTATAAAAAAGCAGATTTACAGCGTGCAATAATAGATGCAAAAGAAGCTGTAAAATTAAACCCAGCAAATAAGAAGTATTATGACTTATTGTATGAAATCAAATCTTCAAAAAGGGTGGGCGACCCAGATCTATGGGGACCTTTTATTGAAACCGGAAATAAAAAATAGCAAAAGAAAGCTGTTTTATCAAAGTGCTCTTACGAGATTTTGTAATAACAAGATAGACTTGAATTGACACCAGAAAAATATGATATCTGTATATTAATTGATGTTGTGAATGCTGGCGATCATGGCAAGAAATC
>JBARSG010000084.1:0-2925 GCA_049644625.1 Desulfobacterales bacterium
CCCAAGTTAAAGGCAATATAGATAAGCCCGGGAATCAACATTCCCCCCAGCGCGGCGATCACCGGCAGCAATGCCTTTTTAGGTGATGCGAGTTCTCCCACCAGAAGCTCGCGCTTGATTTCCAGTCCTACGGTGAAAAAGAATAGAGCCATTAAACCGTCATTTATCCAGTGGACCAGTGATTTGCTGATATGAAACTCGCCGAAAACCAAAGAAATTTTGGTGTGCCAGAAGCTGTGGTAAGTTTCGGCGATATTGGAATTGGCCCAAACCAGGGCAACAACCGTAGCTGCAAGAAGTAACGCGCTGCTTGCAACCTGTTTTCTGAAAAATCTTTGGGTGGGTCTTAAAATTTGATTGGCAATCAGTTGCCTGGTAAATGCCATATACGTACTGGAGTTCGACGGCATAATCTCTTATTTTCCAAAGGCTGAACAGACCGCATGAGGATCTGTCCAGCAACGCGTTGAAAACAGGGTGTTATCCATTGGGTAATTATCAAGTGTTAGGCGGCCTTACTCCTTTTTTAATTATAACGGCCGGATCTGTCGTCATGATTTTATTGAGCCTTATGCTTTAGGTTATCACAGATTAAATCAACAGCCTGTTCAACCGAGGTTTTTCCCATATCGATAATCAGATCATAAAGGTGTACCGAGTTCCAGTCTTCATTGAAGTAATGCTCGATGTAAGCTTTTAAATCGCTTTCTTCTCTTTCGATTAATGCTTTTGCAGCTTTATGCTTCAGGTTTCTGTTTTTCATGAGTTCCCTGATTTTTGTTTCCTCATCCTTTACCAGGCGAACATGGAGGGTATTGGGTTTGCCTCGCAAGATACACTGGCCGCCCCATCCAAGAATGATAGCATTACCGGCTTCATACACATTCTGAACCAGCTTTTTTGTGGTTTCATAATAATTCTTGTCGTCCAGACAACCATGCTCACGGTCAACTACTTTTTGGACGAGAGAACAGGTGTAACGATCAACAAAACGAAGGATTCGAGACTGGGAGGTCTTGCGAAACATTTCTGCTTCGCTTTCAGACACATGAAGTTCTTTGGCAATTTCGGCAATTAATTGTTCGCCGATATACTCGTAGCCGAGTTTTTTTGCCGCTTGAGACGCAACCTTTTCGCTCTCAGTTCCAAATTCCTTGCTGATGGTAATTACTGCCATTAGATTCTCCTTTCGATCAATCGCATTCTATAGTAATCACTCAACTTCCGCTTTTTTCCTCAACTTATATTTTAATCTTACTGAAACTTGTTCTCACCCTGCAACTGAATTTTTTAAAATTCCCTTTAAAACCCGTTTATAGGAAATTTAGGTCCAATATGGATTTATCATATCTTCAAATATGGTGAGTGCCGCCTCGGCGCCGTGTCCGGCGGCGGTTACGATTTGCTTGTATCCTCCCGCTACATCTCCGGAAGTATAAATTCCCGGAATATTGGTTCGGTATTGATCGTGCCTGATGTAACCTTCCTCAGTAAGCTTAAGTCCTATTTCTTTGGCCAGGCCTACGGCAGGATCGTAGCCGATGGCAATAAAGACGCCGCTCACGGGTAAGGTTGAGAGTTCTTCAGTTTTATTATTGTAAAGCAGAACTTCTTCAACATTGTGTTTTCCCTTGATTTCCTTGACTTGTGTATTGAATAAAATCGGGATGTTGTTTTGAATGAGGTTTTTAACCAAAAAGTCCTGAGCCCTCAAGTCGCCTCTCCTATGGACCAGCGTTACATTAACACCGATATGATGCATATGAAGTGCTTCGGTAGCGGCACTATTTCCGCCGCCCACAATGATCACTTTTTTGTTTTTAAAAAGCGGGCCGTCACAAGTGCTGCAATAACTCACCCCATGTCCGGCAAGACGGGATTCTCCGGGTACGCCAAGATTCCTGTGGGTGGCTCCGGTTGCTATGAGCACTGCTTTGGTATTGAACCTTCTCCTGCTGGTTTGAACGATGATGGGTTTTCCGGGTTCAACCTCAATAACTTCTTCTCCGGGAAAGATCTGAACATATTCCAATGCATGTGTAACCATGATGTCCACAAGCGTCTTTCCGCCCACCTGTTTAAAACCGGGATAATTTTCCACAATGGGAGTTGTTGCCACCTGACCCCCGAGAACTCCCTTTTCCACCACCACCGTTTTGAGACCGCTACGCGATGCATATATACCGGCACTGAGCCCGGCAGGGCCTCCCCCCACGATAACCAGATCGGTTTCAACTTCCTGTTCATCACTTTCGGGTATGAAAATCGTCTGCTGTTCCATTTTTTCCAAAGAGAGCATAAAAAGCTCTTCGGGCTGGGCGCCCTGGGCAATCAGGATATCATTGGCATAAGTCTGGGGAACAGATTGGGCCGAATATTGGGTGGCGAGTTCCGGATTCGCCTGAATATCTATGATCTCAAGAGAAATCAAATCGGGTTTTTCAACTGCCGCTTTCAAGGCGTTCAGCGCCTGCTGCGGACAATACGGGCAGGTTGCACTGACAAACACCTTGATATTCCTCGGTTGATCTATCTTCTTTAATACCTGTAGGGATTGTCCATTAAGATTACTTTTCCGTGACCCGATAAGGATGAGCGCTTCCAGAAAAATGCGTCCCTCTTCACCCATGGGGGCTCCCAGCCATCGGATGTTATAACGGTCCGGATCGAAAATCAACGTGGGCGAATGATTAACTTCCCATTTTTTGGCAGTTTCGTGGGATAACGTGTATTCACGCAATACAATTTTATCGGTGAGCTGGCGAAAAAAACGTAACGCCTGTCTGGCGGCATCGCTGAAAACATCGTTTTTCCCCGGCTGGGCAAATAAAAAAATCGGAATTTCAAAATGAATAGCCTGAAACAATTCGGCAAGTTCTCTCCGAACCTGCTGCATTTGAGCATCTTCCCGTTGATCCATTATAC
>JBARSG010000085.1:0-4070 GCA_049644625.1 Desulfobacterales bacterium
AGCCCGTCGCGTCTGCCTTGGGTGCTGATGAGCTTCTGGGCGAATTCCACCACTCCGCCGCCTCCGCAATCCCTGCTCGCGTATTCATGCTGTGCGTCGATATAGGCATGAAGCACGTCCATAACATGCAGCTCATTTCTGCCTATTCTCCGGTTCAGAATCTCCTGTTTCCCTTTTTCCGCATCGAATACCCATATCGCGCCTGCCTTCACGATGGGGATCGGCAAGGGCCAGTTGTCGTTGCCAATACAGAGCGTCACTTTGTCTTCTGACACTTTTTGAAGTATGTTCATCCGGTCATAGGCCTTGAGGAATTTTTCTCGTCCGGTCCTGTCTGCAACGTCATCACCGGAAAAGATCAGTTCCCTGCTCCCGGGACCCAGAATGGCGAGCATTTCTTCCATGTCATTTGCCCTGACTGCAGTGACCAGAGACTTCACCGCCTTTTCCGGCGAGGAAAAGCTACGATGCGGCATGCCTCCGGCATGCGAAGATGAAGCGGCCCAGAGCAAGAACAGGGTGCCGGAGATAAGGCAAGCCAGCACAGTCAACCAACGTTCCTCATTGTTCTTATATAATGCAATGCTATTCATTTTTCCTCCCTTGCTTATATAGCAATCCTCCTAAGAATTCACTACCGTTCCTTTGGTCTGCTATCTGCGGAATCCGCCACCTTGGCGCCCACTGCCTTGACCGCTACTCCGGGAGCCGCCGCCCTGGCGCTGTAAGTTGCCACCCTGATGTTTCGTGTCTCCACCCTGACGGCTTTGGATCCCGCGTTCGCTTGCCCTGCGTTCAAAACTTCCGTTGCCGACGCCATGGAAGGGAGTATTCCGGCCTTCAGGTGTCTGAAGTTTTTTTCCCTCGGGCCTTGCTCCGGGTGCGCCAGCCTTTTTCCGGCGTTCTTCGGTGCGCTGAACCCTTTCACGTTCCGTTCTTACCTGGGACACATCCGCTTTTTTCCGTTGTTCTTCGGTGCGCTGGACCCTTTCACGTTCAGTTCTTATCCGGGACACATCCGCTTTTTTCCGTTGTTCTTCGGTGTGCTGGATCCTTTCACGTTCAGTTCTTATCCGGGACACATTCGCTGGTTCCCGGCGTTTGATGGAGTTTCTCGACGGTTCAACCGTCCTTGTTTTATTGTCTCTTACCGGGTATCCCCGCATTTCCGGGCCAGGCGACGTTCTTCGATACGGTTTCTGTCCGAATCGCTCACTGGTTCTTCTGTCCCTGTAAGCGACGCCTCTTCTGTGCACAGGGTCATGCCGCCAGAAAAACCGTTGGTCGGAATAATGTCTGTCGGGGAATCTGTGGAATCGTCTCGCTTTATGCACGTCTATATAAATATAGTGCCTATGCCAGTCGAACCAGCTCCATGCAAATAAATCGATTCCGATAAAAAAGCGAGGTCCGAAGCTGATAAAACCGCCGGTTATAATTACACCGGGCGGATAGTACCAGTAATAGGGCGGATATGCAGGATACCACCACGGACCATAGACATAGAGCGGATCGTAGACCGGCACATAGACAACCTGTCGGACGGCAGGTTCGATCCTGATGGCATCCTCTTCGTGGATGACTTTCTGTTCTTTGGTTGTCTTGAGATTTCCCTGCGTCTCGGCTTTTCGTCGCAATTGCTGTATGGTCGCCATGACGTCATCATTTTGACTTAGAAAGGCGTCTCCCAGTTTACTGGTTTGGTCGAGTTTGTCGCTCATCGCAAAAAGCACGTCAGGGAAATGACAGAGCGATTTTATGCTGGGGTCCCAAGATTTTTCCTTCAGGGCGTCGTCCAGCGAATCTCCGGTTAGCGTTTTGTTCTGTTGCACCCAACGATCGGCCTGAACGACCTCCAGCGGATAAGTCGATGCCATCAATATCTGGGCGATCAGCGAATCCGGATACAGAGCGATCGGCGCAAGCATCTGATCCAGCTCTTCCTTCCTGAATCTGTCTGTTTGCTCTGGTTGCTCGAAATCCTGCGCAGGTATTCCGGGAGGTATGAAGAGCATGGCGATGATCATCCATGCCAATCCTCCCATAATGAGTCTTGCAGCTCTCATAATGTCTCCTTTCGCGCTTGTGGAAAAATCCAGGCGCATGGTGAGCCCATGTGAAATAACATTAAAATTCCGGTGATTACGACGATCTTAGAAATGATATCAACAACGGGTGAACGCCCTATTCCCCGGAAGAAGTTTTCATCCAACGGACTCCTTTTCTGATCAAAAATGATCCCTGCTCGACCTCCTGATATATGTGGGAGGCCGAACAGTCGGGGGTGATAATGAGATGCCTTATCCTTTTTTCAGTTTGCACCTTCAATTTTAGGCGGAGTCCTGCGATGTTTTTCATTTCCATGCATTTTACCGTGCGTTGCATGGTGATGCAAGTCAAATCTCTTCAGTTTTTTGAGTTGATCCGCAGTTAACAGCTTTCCAACTGCCAGGCGAGACTCAATTTTCCGGACAAACAATTTGCCTTTCAGATCCGAAATCTTTTGGGCGAGTTGGAGAATATCCGACTCGTTCACGGGGTCGGCGGAAAACAATTTTTCCATTTCAAGGTGAAGACCGTCGAGTTTGGATTTCAATTGCAGACGCTTTTCACGATGGGCAAAATCCGCTTCCCGGAGTCCCTTGACCTGTTCGTCGGTGAGTCCCAGTTCCTGAACCATTTTCGGGTTCCGCCAGATTCCCAAAGGCGACACGTGATGCCTTTTCATGCCAAATCCCTTTTCAGGCTTGCACTGGCCTTGCGTAAACGCTCCCGCAAAAGCCGGAATGAAAAATACCGTGACCAAAAGAACCATTGCGCCGGTAAAGAATTTTTGCCTAAGATTCGAATTCATGGTGTACCTCCTTTTTTGAGATTGTTGGTTTTCAAGGAATTTTTTCCTCGGTGTTGAACTTAATATAAGTGATAAATGTAAAGAATTTATGTTGATTCCAGGGCAAAATTGTAAATGTTTTGTAAAGTATATTGCGCTGATGTCATGAATCATATAAGAATAGGAGCAAGTAAGACGGATATTACGATTGGGTGCAGTTATGGAGAATCAGGAAAATTCGCCTTCCAGAATTAACGTCTTGATTATCGATGATGACAAAAAGCTTTGCAGGCTGGTCAAAGACTACCTGGAGCCTATGGGCTATGATGTGGATGCTGCCCACACCGGAGCCCATGGACTGGAAAGGGTCTTAGCCGGCGATTTTCACGTGGTTATTCTCGATGTCATGATGCCGGGGATGGACGGGTTCGAAGTGTTGAAAAGGTTGCGCAAGGAATCGGACATACCGGTATTGATGCTTACCGCGCGTGGTGATGAGACCGACAGAATTGTGGGACTCGAGATGGGGGCCGATGATTATTTACCCAAGACCTTTTCCACACGGGAACTTTTAGCGCGCCTTCGCGCCGTGACCCGCCGATCTTTCAAGTCCGAACCTCACCCCGGTCCCAATGCCAAGGATCAAGCATTAATTCTGGGAAATCTCCAAATCAGCCAAACCTCCCGAATGGCCCGGTTGGGCGCTGATATATTGAACCTGACCCCCATCGAATTCGATCTTCTGATGTGCCTGGCCAAGGCTGCAGGGCGGGTATTAACACGAGATCAGCTTTTGGACGCCGTTTCCGGTCGAAGCTACGATGTTTTCGACCGCTCCGTGGATGTCCATATCTCCTCGCTGCGGCGGAAGCTGGGAGATGATTCCCGAAACCCCAGATTCATTAAAACCGTTCGATCCGCCGGGTATATGTTTATAGACCCGAGGAGTCAGGAATTATGAAGCCTTTTTCATCGTTATTCTCCAAAATCCTCCTCTGGTTTTTTATGAACCTGGCCCTTGTAGCGGCGGTCCTGGTCGTGTTCTTCGCGTTTGGGTCCCAGATAGATCTGCATGCTATTTTTGGTCAACAGGCATCGGATCGATTGCGGACCGCCGGGAGGCTGATCTCCCATGAACTGAATCAGGTGCCCACCGCGAACTGGTCCGAAGTGCTCGCCCGGCATGCAGAGATCCATCAGGTGGACTTTGCTCTCTTACTTAAAGGCGGTCTCCAAT
>JBARSG010000086.1:0-3041 GCA_049644625.1 Desulfobacterales bacterium
GACAGGGTGAGGGGTTGACGGGGGTGATGGAGTCATGGGGAGAAGACAAAGGTTGCAGGTTTCAGGGTTTGAGGTTTAAAAAGAAATGGATAATGTGGCTTAGGAATAGAGGATTCCCAAGGTTTTGGCCTTCTCAACCGCATCCCGGCGGTTGCTGACGTTGAGCTTCTGGTAGATGTTGTTCAGGTGGCTTTTTACGGTTTCCGTTGAAATGAACAGTTTGTCGGCGATCTCCTTATTCTGGAGCCGCTGCACCAGCAGATCCAGGATATCGAGCTCACGGTTGGTCAGGGGCTCGACCAGCGTCTGGGGTCTCACGGATGGCTCTACAGCGGGTTTAGACTCGGACACGTCCGGCACTGCTTCGGATTCATCACCCTCTAAAGCGGCCAGGAGTTTTCCGACAAATTCAACGGCAACGTTATTTTTGATCAGTCGCTTTAACAGATCACCCATGGGGGAACCCAATTCAACAAAGGGTCGAATCCATCCGCCGGGATTTGCAAGGTCTACTGCCCGTTCCAAAATGGTCAGGGCCTTTTCAACGCGTCCCTGTTTTTGATAAACCATGGCCAACAAAGGCATCATGTGAATCGTTTGACAAATATTGTGATTGTCCTGATTCAGCTGCAAAAGTTCTCCAAGCTTTGTCTCGGCTTTCTCCAGGCTCTCGTCCGATCCTTCAGCAAGAAGCGCCCTGCAATGGGTGACAGCGGGAATTTCCAGCCACCAGACCATGTTTTCGACAGGAGGGAGACCCATTCGAAGCCAATCGATTGCTGTTTTCGATTCTCCCCACATGATCGACAAGCGTAACTTACATGAATGAGCAATGACTGAATATGATAGGTCATCTAAGTCATCAACATATTCAGAAAGGCTGTGCATGGTTTCACCGGCCCGGTCGGATTGCCGCTTGGCTTGGTACGAAAAAATAAGCCCGGCCATGCTGTCAGCAACAGCCCGCGTGTGAAAAATATATTTCTGATCTATTACTTGACCGAAATGATCGATGGCTTTGTCAAGGTCATTGCGATAAAAGTGAATGAGTCCCCGGAGATAGACACTCCATACTTTAGCATAGGTGTAGTTGTTTTTCGTCGCGAAGTCTAAGAGTTGTTGATTTGCCACGAACGCTTTGTCCAGATCTCCAGAGATAATGTGGATGTAGACCACTGTCACCAGCAGACGGGTCTCCCTTATGTTCAGTGGCGGCTGTTTGTGATGCAGCAACTCATTGAGCCTGTTAATGGCATTTTCTTCCCGGCCCTGCATTTGGCTGGCCAACCCATAAAGTATTTCCGTCTGGCTTCGAATTTCATGACATTCATCGGGAATCGTTTTCAGGGCCTCTTGAAGGTGCTTCAGGCTCTGTGAACCTTGATTCTGAAAATAGGAAATATACCCGCGAAAAAAATCGATTTCCCCACGCAAATACTGTTCAATGGGTGCGTCTTTTAAAAGCGCTTCGACGGCGTCTATAACCAAGGGAATCTTTGGGATATTAAAATGATGATAGAGTACCCACACTCGGGCCATGAGAAGTTCCGGTCGCTGCTGAATAACACTATCGGGAAACATGGACAGCCAGTTCTCTAAGACATACCATCTGTCTTTATTAAGAATGTCCTGCCGATGTTGCTCTACTACTTGAGCAGCTCCAAGCATGTCACCGGCAGCTATTAAATGCCCGATGGCCTCATCAATGAAGCCGTTTTCGGCAAACCACCGGCCGACCCGGGAGTGAAGCGCGGCGATCTCTTCGGAGCTGTGGTGGTGTTCCAACTGGTTTTGTAAAAGCTTCTGAAATAGATGATGATAGCGGAACCAATGGTTTTCCGTGTCCAGGTTAATGATGAACAGGTTTTGATTTATAAGTAAATTGACAAAGTCCCAAGAACTGATATCAGCCTGCCCTGAGTCAACATCCGGCCCGCACAATACCTCACACAACGAGGCACAGAAGCGATTTAGAATGGAAGTGTTCAAAAGATAATGGCGGACGCTTGGCGTCTGGTGGGAAAAAACCTCATTGAAAAGATATTCCGTCACGTATTGAAGACCGCCAGGCAGTTCAGACAGTATGCTGTCTGAATCGCCCCGGTGACGCATGGAAAGCACCGCCAGGTGCAATCCGGCGATCCAGCCTTCTGTTTTTTCCGTCCATTTTGCGGCTATGGCATCCTCGATCTGCTCACCAAGCATCTGCTGCAGGTACGTGGTTGTCTCTGCCATGGTAAAGCACAGATCCTCCATGCGGATCTCGGTCAGTAGTCCCCGGGCTCGGAAAGAAGATATGGGCAAAAACGGATCCCGCCGACCGGACAGCACCAGGTGCATGCATTGCGGTGCATATCGCAGCAGTTCAGTGAGCAAATCGTGTACCTGTTTCTTCTGGATCAAGTGAATGTCATCAACTGCCAGGATATAATCCTGGTCAATAAGATTAATTTCATTGAGTAAGCTGGCCACCAATACCTTCAACGGAGGCAAGTTTGCACTGTTTGCCAGGGCCAGGGTCTTTTCCACGGCATCGGGAAACATGGTCCGGATAGCGGTCAGAAAGTAAATCAGGAACTGGCGCAGGTTATTATCGCTCTCATCCACAGAAAACCAGACATTGGGGGCATCGCAGTTTTCCAGCCAAGAGCTCAACAGCATGCTCTTACCGTATCCGGCCGGGGCCGATACCAGTGTGAATTGACTCCGGCGGCCATTTTCAAGCTGTTTTATGAGCCGGGAGCGATGAACATGATCCTTCGAGATCGGGGGACGGTGGAACTTGGTGCGAATAATAGGGGTCGGGGTTGTCTCATCGGGTTTCCACCCATCTTGCTCTCCGGTAGCTTCGGCGATCGGCTGACTTGTCACAAACTCCGACACGACGATTCCTGTGACGGAAGGACTCAGGTAGATCTCGTCACGCATCACGGCTCGCACACCGTTTACCAACTCGTCCGGAGCGCATTCCTTCAGGATGTATCCAACGGCCCCGGCGCGGAGCATATCTTCGATAAACCGCTTTCCGGAGTGGATGGACA
>JBARSG010000087.1:0-10011 GCA_049644625.1 Desulfobacterales bacterium
CTCTGATGGCGTGTACGGGCCAAAAGCTTTCTGTGCTTATGCTTTCTCATTTTTTTTCTTCGTTTTTTAACAACACTACCCAACAGATCACCTCCAATCATTATTTTGATTTAAAATTGAACCTGAATTCTTACATTATATATAACTATATGTCCACATTTATTTTAATCAAGATCGGATTCCATGGAGAAACTTGAAAAATTCAGCGCCGAGCAGATCGGGATTGTTGACAGTTGTGTGGCAATGGCCGAAGAACTTGTAAGCAACTTTTATAAGATGTCTGCCAGTCAGTGGTCCGCATCCTGCAAATACGATATCAAAACAATGGTTGATCTTTGCCCTGAAGAGACAGTTTATGGCCCTTTTGCGCAAATCATCCGATATCAAGGACAGCGCAAAGATTCCACCTTGGGTTCCTCGACCTATGATTTTTACAAAATATGTCTTCAGGACCACACCATCCTTGCAGCTTTGGGGAAAGTGCCCGGCATGCAACTTTACCCTTTTATCCTCTACATTGTACTGCATGAATTGATTCATATTATAAGATTCAGCAAATTCCTTCAAAACTTTGATGCCTCACATGAAGAAATAACGGCTGAAGAGATACGAGTTCATGAAATAACCCGGCAAATTTTAAGTAACATCCGAATTCCCAGGCTTAAACAAGTATTAAAATTTTATGACAACTGGCGAATCCCTTTTGATGATTTGCGAAATTTAAAATAAAGAAAATTACAGGTTACACCTTGACAACGCAAAATCATTGAATATATTAAGGCAGATTTAATTCATATAACAAAAAAATTGTGGGATTTTTTGTTAAAAATTTTTTATGAAGCAGGAGGATTTTAAAAATGCCCATCTATGAATATGAATGTTCAAAATGCGGCAGAATTGATGAGGTCATCCAGAAATTTTCTGATAAACCGCTTATAAAATGCAAGCACTGTTCAGGAAAACTTCATAAGCTTATTTCCCACAGCAGCTTCCATCTGAAAGGAACCGGATGGTATGTAACCGACTATGCAAACACGTCCCGTAACTCTGCCACATCTCCCAGTAAAGGGGGGGAGGCAACAAAATCCGTCACAAACAAATCAGAAAGTAAACCCAAAGAATCTAACAAAACCACCGATAAAACCAGCTGAGTTAGTTAATAGTCTCGTTTTGCTTTTTTGCGAAACATAACATGTTAAAAAGTAAAGGTTATAAACTATACGTTTAAAGAAAAGGAGAATTTGAAAAATGAAACTCAGACCGTTAAATGACCGAATTTTAGTGAAACGTGTTGAAGAAGAAGCAAAAACCAAGGGTGGAATTATTATTCCTGACACGGCCAAGGAAAAACCGGCAGAAGGAAAAGTTATTGCTGTTGGCAAAGGCGCGCTGAATCCCGAAGGTAAACGTGTCCCTCTTGAAGTCAAAAAAGGTGATCGGATTTTGTTCGGAAAATATGGTGGACAGGAGATAAAGGTTGAAGGTGAAGAATACATGATCATGAGTGAACAAGAAGTTCTCTGCATAATCGAATAATAAACATTCAAAATGGAGGACAGACCAAGATGGCTAAAGAAATAAAATACGCTATGAAAGCCCGGGAAGCCATGCTCGCCGGAGTTAAAACTCTTGCTGACGCAGTAGTTGTAACTCTCGGTCCCAAAGGAAGAAATGTAGTTCTTGAAAAATCCTGGGGATCTCCCACGGTTACCAAAGACGGCGTAACCGTTGCAAAAGAAATCGAACTTGAAGACAAGTTTGAAAACATGGGCGCTCAGATGGTAAAAGAGGTCGCCAGCAAGACCAGTGATATGGCCGGTGACGGTACAACCACAGCTACAATACTGGCAAGATCAATATATGAAGAAGGTCAGAAGCTTGTTGCGGCCGGCAACAACCCCATGGCCATCAAGCGGGGTATTGACAAGGCTGTTGAGGTTGCCGTCAAAGAACTGCACAGGATCAGCAAACCTACCAAAGACCAGCGTGAAATCGCTCAGGTGGGCACCATTTCCGCCAACAACGACGAAACCATAGGAAACATCATTGCCGAAGCAATGAACAAGGTGGGTAAAGAAGGTGTCATTACCGTTGAAGAAGCCAAGGTCATGGAGACCTCCCTTGATATTGTAGAAGGTATGCAGTTTGATCGCGGTTACCTTTCCCCATACTTTGTGACCAATGCTGAGAAAATGATCGCCTCATTAGAAGATCCTTATATTCTCATTAACGAAAAGAAGATCAGTAACATGAAAGATCTCCTTCCGATTCTTGAGCAGATCGCCAAGATGGGGAAACCGCTTGTGATTATCGCAGAAGATGTGGAGGGGGAGGCACTGGCAACCCTTGTTGTTAATAAACTAAGGGGCACACTTAACGTGGCTGCTGTCAAGGCCCCGGGTTTTGGTGACAGACGAAAATCCATGCTTGAAGATATAGCGATTCTAACCGGCGGTCAGGTTGTTTCAGAGGATCTTGGAATTAAGCTCGAGAATCTCGCACTTACAGATCTTGGCCAGGCCAAACGGATTAGCATCGACAAAGACAACACAACCATCGTTGACGGCGCAGGCACACGTGCTGCCCTGGAAGGCCGTGTCAAACAGATCCGCGCTCAAATCGATGAGACCACATCGGATTACGACCGTGAAAAACTCCAGGAGCGATTGGCCAAGCTGATCGGCGGTGTTGCTGTTATTAACGTGGGGGCTGCAACAGAGATCGAGATGAAAGATAAAAAGGCCCGTGTTGAAGACGCATTGAACGCTACCCGGGCTGCGGTTGAAGAAGGTATCGTTCCCGGTGGCGGTGTTGCACTTGTCCGTTGCCTGGATGCTCTGGAAAAAATTAAAATCAAGGCCGATCAGAAGCTGGGGGTCAAGGTTGTTATGCGGGCAATCGAAGAACCCCTTCGCCAGATTGCTAACAATGCCGGCTTTGAAGGGTCCGTTGTGATCGATAAAGTTAAAAACGGCGAAGGCGCTTTTGGTTTTAATGCCGAAACCAACATCTATGAAGATCTGATTGAAGCCGGTGTTATCGATCCGACCAAGGTGGTCCGTTACGCGCTGCAAAACGCAGGTAGCGTTGCATCCCTGATGCTGACCACCGAAGCCATGGTCGCGGAAAAGCCTGAAGAAAAGCAGGAAATGATGCCGGGTGGCGGCATGGGCGGCGGCGGCATGGGCGGCATGGGCGGCATGGGTGGAATGATGTAGCCTTATGTAATTGACCGTTGACAACAAAAAAATTGGTGATCAAAGCCCTTATGCTAGATATAGCATGAGGGCTTTTTTATTGAAAAGCTTGACAAATCACCAGTGGACGGGGTATAAAATCGACTGAAAAAATGGTTGGTTAAACAAGAGATTAAAAATTGGAGAATCTGATGTATTGCAACAGAAAATTCCAGATGATAATTTGTCTGTCTATTTTGACCGTAATGATCTTTTTTCCGGTTCGTATTTTTGCACAGGAAAACAAGGAGATTGTGGAACATGAAACAGGCTTTTACCATACCGTTCAGAAAGGAGATACTCTCTGGGATCTTTCAGATCGGTTCTTTGATTCATCGTGGCGATGGCCTGATTTATGGAGTGAGAACCGTCAGATCTCCAATCCTCACTGGATTTATCCGGGCGAGCGTATCCGTATCTTTCATCAAAAGGGGGCCGAAAGCTTTGTCGGAAAAACCGTATCAAGGCGCCGGGCACTCGAGAAAGAACCCCAAAAAGAGCCCCTGTATTATTACTATTCCCCTATTGATAAAATTGGATTCATCAGGAAAGATCCTGTGGCCCCGTCAGGAGTCATCTTTAAAGTGAAAGATGATAAAGAAATGATCAGCGCGCGGGATTTGGTTTTTATCCGGGCAAAGGGGGATACACCCCTTACGTCGGGAAGCAAATATAGTGTATATAGAACCTCAAAGCCTATCATTGACCAAAAAACAGAAGCACTCATCGGAACTCATCACTATCTGACAGGTATCGTTGAAATTACGAAAATTGAACCCCGTTTCGCTGTAGCCAGGGTTATTCAGTCTTACCGTACCATGGAAGTCGGCAACCTTTTAATGCCGTACAAAAGGCGGTCACCCAAAATTGATCTGACTCAAAGCAAAAAAGGATTAAACGGACAACTCATTATATCCGAGGAGCATGCGAATATCATTGGAGACAACGACATTGCGTTCATTGATAAGGGTAGTAAGGATGATGTGAAACTCGGACAACAGTACAGTATATACTATCAAGAAAAGCAGCGGCTCGATACGGAGACCAAAGAAGATGTTTTGCTCACACAAATTGTTTACGGCTCGCTGCTCGTGCTTCATACCGAACAGACCACATCAACGGTTCTCATAACCCGGTCAGACCAGAGCATTAATCCGGGAGCTAAAATTTGCAGCCCCATTGAATAAAGGAGGACTGGTTGATGAAGCTGGGAAGATGGTTAATATGTTTACTGCTGGTGTCACTTCCCCTGTCGGCTTCAGCCGAATTTTACAGATATATTGATGAAAAAGGGAACATTCATTATACGGACGATTTAAGCACGGTTCCTGAAAATCAACAGACCGATATTTATGAATATGGTGAATCTCAACGTAATGTGTATGATAATCAGAACGATGAGCAAAGCGCGGTGAAATCACAGCCTTTATTTGAGGAGAACCAAGCCCGGGATCAAAATGAAGCAGATGATCTTGCTGAAACAAAAAGACGTCTTGACCGAAAAAAGCAGGAATTTGACAAAGAATACAAGGCGTTGATGCAGGAAAGAGCCCGGATTACAAAAGACAATAAAAATCTAAAATCCAGAGCAGCGGCAAAGAAATATAATAAAATCATATCGAAATTTAATGAGAAAATAGCGGATTACGAAACAAGAAAAAAGGTATTGGACGCTGAAGTTGAAGAATATAATGCCAGGGTTAAAAAAGACTTTTTAAAGAACTTAGGGGATTCGCCCCAATCGGAATAATAAAGTGACGGACAGCATTCCATTCTTCCATTCCCATGGCACAGGCAGGCTGCCGTTAAAAACCAGGTGATGTTGCTCTTGCTTAGAGCGGAATAGAATGACCGAGACGTTGAATTAGTTGCTTTTGATTTCTTCCTTTAACATGCAGCATGCAACTCTGTATTCCGGTGCGCCATCGGTGCTATAGCTTAGATTGCCGGGCTGAATGAGTTTGTTCATTACACATCCTTCAGGGATGTTAAGTTCGAAAAGATCGCTTTCGTTTATCTTCGGGGTGTTCAGAAGTATGTTGCCTTTGAACACCTTGCTGTGCAACGGAAAATCCTCACACAGGGGGCATTGATAAACCCTGCCGTTTGGGAATATAAAATAGTTTTCAGCAACCTTTGCGGCACATTCAAAGGGTTCGTCCGGACTTAAAAATACTTTTGGATATGTAACGGTTATCCCGAGACGTGCGATCTTTTGGGCCGCATCAGGGATGATTTTTAGCCAGTCGTTTCGAGAAACCTGCAGTTTTTCCTGGCTGTTTTCGGTGGATTTTCCCCTGATACCGATGACCTGTATGAAAAAACGGTCAACTCCCAAATCCTTCAAAAGCGGTGCAATCCTATCAAGTTCATGTAAATTCATTTGGCTTACGGTGTAGATCAGGCTGGTGGTAAAACCTCTGAGAATCGCTTTCTTGAGTCCTGCGATACAGTTATCGTAGGATTCCTTTCCCCGGATCATATCGTTTGTTTCTCGAGTAACACCATCCAGGCTGAAACTGAAATAATCAACCACATCAGGATCGACTTTGGAGAGAATGTCATGAAACAGGTATCCGTTTGTATCTACCGTTATGGAGTCGTATCCGAGTGCTTTTGCTTTTTTTATGGCAAGTGACAGGTCAGGGTGGAGCGTCGGCTCTCCGCCTAAGAATATGACATTAGCGTTTTTGTTTTTTGAGGCAAACACCTTAAGCCATGCTTCAATGGTCTCAAGGGGAAGCGTGTTTTCTCCATGCTGTTTTTTATTTATATAGCAGTGTTTGCATTTGAGGTTGCAATTGGTCAGGATATGAAAAAAAACATTGGTGGCGTTTTTTGAAAAGGCGACGGTTTTTTTCATTTTTTTCATGCCTCTTAGTGCCTCAATTTTTTATAATTATCAATATCAAAATGATTGAGCGACCTGCCCGCTCGTGCCTTGCAATGGCAGGCGGGAGCGACTTCCTTAACTAGTCAATTGTCAATATTCAATATTCAATGTTTTTCTGTTCCAGCTTGTCCGGGTTAGTGGTTTTCAAGGCAGTGCTTGGACAGATATTCATCGAATTCCACGGGATAGCACCCGTCAAAACATGCCTTGCAAAAATTGTTTTCCGGGTGTTTGATTCCGGTTGATTTAAGAAGGCCGTCAAGGCTGAGGTAATACAGCGAGTCCAGGTTAAGAAAATCTTTAAGTTTTTCAACCGACATATTTGCTGCAATCAGCTCCCCCCTTGTGGAAAAATCGATACCATAATGACAGGGAAAGATGTGGGGAGGTCCGCCCACGCGCATATGTATTCGGTTTACACCCAATTCACGAAGCGCTTTTACTCTGGTTTTAACCGTAGTTCCTCTGATTATCGAATCTTCGATGATAATGATATCTTTTCCTTTGAGAAGTTTTCTTACAGGATTCAGCTTTATTCTGACTTCAAAATCTCGCATACTCTGGGTGGGCTGAATGAAGGTTCTGCCCACATAATGATTGCGAATCATGGCCATTTCAAAAGGAATCCCTGAGGCTTCCGAATATCCCAACGCTGCATAGGTCCCCGAGTCGGGAAAGGGCATTACCAAGTCTGCATCCGCAGGCGCTTCTTGGGCAAGGCGCCGACCATGGGCCTTTCTGGTTAAATAAACATTCTGTCCATAGATGGTGCTGTCCGGTCTTGCAAAGTAGATAAATTCAAAGATGCAAAACGCTCTGGTTGCAGGCGTCGGTACTTTGATGCTCCGGATTCCGTTCTCACCGATAATGACGATTTCCCCCGGGTCCAGCTCGCGGATGAATTCAGCCTGGACAAGATCCAGCGCACAGGTTTCCGAGGCCAGAATGTAATGACCATTAAGCTTCCCAAGGCATAACGGCCGGAAACCGTATGGGTCTTTTATCCCGACGACTTCTCCTTTGCTGGTCAGCATAATAAAAGAAAATGCGCCTTTAAGCCGTGTCACAGTTTCAACCAGGGCGCCTTCGAAGCCTAAATTTAAGCTTTTGACGAAGTAATGGAGGAAAATTTCGCTGTCCATGGTGGTCTGAAAAATTGAGCCTGTTTCCTCGAGTTCTTTTTTCAGATGGTGCGCATTTACAAGATTTCCGTTATGAGCGAGTGCATATGCTTTTTGGCGATGATGGATAACAAAGGGCTGGGCATTGGAAAGTATCGAGCTTCCGGTAGTGGAATAGCGCACATGTCCTATGGCGCTTTGTCCTTCTAAATGTTCCAGATGGGTTATGTCAAAGACATCCGCCACCAGCCCCATACCGTTATGGCCGACGATGTTGTTGTTCCGGACCACAGCGATTCCGGAACTCTCCTGTCCCCTGTGTTGAAGCGCATAGAGGCCGAAATAAGTCAGTTTTGCGGCCTCGAGGTGCCCATGAATGCCGAACAGCCCGCAGGACTCACGGGGCTTTTCAAAATAATCCATTTGATCCCTTAATTGTGAAAGTCGTGTTTCTTGTATTAATTTTTCCCGCCAGGCACCAAGGCACGAAAAAAAGTAAAATATTTTCTTTGAGTCTTGGTGCTTTGTGGCAAATTTATTTTGGTTCCGGTTATCATTTTCAGGCATTATATTCCTGTATAGTTTTAACCGAAAGTGTTTTTTTCTTTAATGCAGCGATACCTTTGCACATGGCCATGGCTCCTGCGATCGTCGTGGCATAGGGGATATTGAATTTAATGGCCGCACGTCTTATCTCGTATCCGTCCCGTTTGGTTTTGCTGCCAAAGCCGGTATTAATAACCAGATGAATTTCTTTGTTCTTAATGGCATCGACAACATGGGGGCGGCCAATAGAGACTTTATTGATCATTGTATTGGATATGCCATGATTCTCTAAAAACGAGGAGGTCCCCCGGGTTGCCATGATCGTAAACCCCATATTGTGAAATTGAGATGCGAACGCAAGGGCTGCTTTCTTGTCACGGTCTTTTACACTTATAAAAACCGTTCCTTTATCCGGAAGATGCTGTCCGGCGCCGAATTGCGCTTTGGCATACGCAGATCCGAAATCCGAATCAATTCCCATGACTTCTCCGGTTGATTTCATTTCCGGTCCAAGAAGGGCGTCCACATCGGGGAAACGATCAAAAGGCATAACAGACTCTTTAACCGAAACATGGGACGGGATTATTTCACTGCCGAGGCCGAGGTCCTGCAAAGTATGGCCGAGCATCACCTTTGTGGCGAGTTTGGCCAGGGGTACGCCGGTTGCCTTACTGACAAACGGGATTGTTCTAGAGGCTCTGGGATTTACCTCAAGAACAAAAAGCCGGTTGTTTTTGATGGCATACTGTACATTCATCAAACCCACAACATCAAGTTCCAAAGCCATGGCTTTTGTCGCATCGACGATCTCATCAAGCATAGGCCGGGGAATGTTGTGAGGCGGCAGGACACAGGCGGAATCTCCGGAATGAATCCCCGCCTCTTCAATATGCTCCATGATTCCGCCGACCACGGTTCTCTTGCCGTCTGAAATGGCATCCACATCGACTTCAATCGCGTCATCTAAAAATTTGTCTATCAGAACCGGACGGCCCAAAGATTCAGTGATTGCAATCCGGGTAAAGTTTTCCAGATCCTGAGGGAAATATACGATTTTCATGGCTCTGCCACCCAGTACATATGAAGGACGGACAATGACCGGATAACCGATTTTTTCGGCCACGGCCACGGCTTCTTCCACGGAGGAGGCGGTGCCGTTTGCGGGTTGAATCAGACCCAGCTTGTTCAGCATGGCCTGAAAAAGTTTGCGATCTTCAGCTCTGTCGATACTTGCCGGCTGGGTGCCGAGAATTGGAACCCCGGCTTCATGAAGCGGTACCGAAAGATTCAGAGGGGTCTGGCCGCCAAATTGAACAATGACGCCCATGGGTTTTTCAGTTTCTACAATATGGAGCACATCTTCTTTGGTCAGCGGTTCGAAGTAGAGCTTGTCTGAAGTATCGTAATCCGTGCTTACGGTTTCGGGATTGCTGTTGACCATGATACTCTCAACCCCTTCTTCACGAAGGGCAAATGAGGCATGGACACAGCAGTAATCGAACTCGATGCCCTGGCCGATCCGGTTGGGTCCGCCCCCTAAAATCATCACTTTTTTTTTATCAGAAACCCTGGCTTCATTTTCCGTCTCGTAGGTGGAATAATAATACGGCGTGGCTGCTTTGAACTCGGCTGCGCACGTATCAACAAGCTTGTAGACCGGACGGATGCCAAGGGTCTTGCGTGTACGGTTGATCTTGTCTTCTGTGGAATCTGTTAAATATGCGATCTGTGTATCTGAAAACCCCCAGGATTTCGCTTTTTTTAAAAGCGATTCCGGTAAATTTGTTTCCAGTGATTTGATGCTTTGCTCAAGATCCACGATCTGTTTTATCTGATACAAAAACCAGGGATCAATACCTGTTAATTCATAAATAAATTGAATGGACATTCCTTTTAACAAGGCATAGCGCAGGTAAAAGATGCGCCGAGAATTTGGGGTCGCCAGCTTCTGTTCGATTTCGGATGATGACAATCTTTTTGCTGTGTCATCCCTTTGATCCGGGATGTCCTTGCCATCGGCACCCAGCCCGGAGCGGCCGATCTCAAGGGACCTCAGACCCTTTTGAAGCGCCTCTTTAAATGTTCGGCCGATGGCCATGGTTTCCCCCACGGATTTCATGGCTGTCGTGAGATAGTCCGGGGTTTCGGGAAATTTTTCAAATGTCCAGCGCGGTATTTTTACGACACAGTAATCCAGGGTCGGCTCGAAAGATGC
>JBARSG010000088.1:0-5129 GCA_049644625.1 Desulfobacterales bacterium
AACTTATATGATGAAATGACGAACTGGTATTTAAACTCACTTTCAGATCAAACTTACAGGTTTTTGGGAATTGTTTCGATAATCATTGGAACAGCAATTTTATCTTGGATTTTGTAGAAATACAGATTCAACCCTGGCGCGAGCCAAAGAAGAACGAATTCAAAATGTCCAGAATACCGGAATCAGCAGCGATCCCATGACGATGACAAGGATATTCAACGGAATGCCCAGCTTGAGATAATCGCTGAACCGATAATTTCCTGGACCGTAGACCAACAAGTTGGTCTGGTAGCCGATGGGGGAAGCAAAACAGGCGCTGGCGCCGAAACAGACAGCAACGATGAACGGTTTGGGATTTACGCCCAATTTAAGTGCCGTGGCAATGGCGATGGGCAGAATCAGAACGGCCGTAGCATTATTACTGAGCAGTTGCGTACTGACGCTGGTCAGCACTATGATGCCGGCCAATACCACCCCGGGGGAGGTGTTTTTGAACGGACTCAGAAACCATTCCGCATAGAATCGTGTGGCGCCCGTTTTTTCCATGGCGGCGCCCAGGGCAATGGTGCCGACAATCAACAGCAGCACATCCCCGCGAATGGCGCGATAGGCATCTCTCAAATTCAGGCACCCCGTCAGGACCATCAGAAAGACACCTGTCACGGCACATACCATGATGTCCGCCACACCGCTGGTGGCTGCGGCAATCAGGCCGGTAAAGATCAAAATCGCCCATCGGGCCTTGCGTTTGTGAATGATTTCGTGATGCACATCTTCAATGATGATGAAATCGGCACCCGTGCGGATCTGTTCCAGCGTGTTGATTGAGCAGCGCGCCAGAATGATATCGCCGACCCTGAGTCTGACCGACCGTATTTTTTGGGCCGAGTAATGCAGTCTTCTCCGCTTAATCGCGATGATATGCGCGTTGGGGTCTCCCTGTAGATGGGTGTCCAGCAGCCTTTCGCCGATAAGCGACGATTGGGGAGGAATAATCAGTTCTACAATCAAGGTGTTCTGATCCGCTGCGGAAAAGTTAAGGTCCTCGTCGGCATGGGGCAGTTCGACCACATTGTCGTTCAGCATGGCGATCAAGTCGCTGGCCGATCCTTTGACGAGCATAAGGTCGTGGGATACGATCGGCAGAGAATCATCGGAAAGAGGAATGATGCGGGGACCGCGCACGATTTCAAAAAGCTCCAGCGTGGGATATTTTTTCGTAAAAAACAAAGCGGAGTCTTGCCCGACCATAGGACTGTTTTGCGGAACGGACAGTTCCGCCAGATAGCGCTTGTCCTCGCGGTCTTCCATCTCGCAGGTCGGTGTGGTATGACCGGGCATCAATATGGGCGAACACACATACAGAAAGGCGAGACCGATCACGGCAATGGGGATGCCGAGCGAAGACAGTTCAAACATGCCGATACCGCCGTATCCCTGTATTACACTCAGATCGCTTACGATGATGTTGGTGGACGTACCGATCAACGTACAGGTGCCCGCCAGTATGGAGGCGTAAGAGACGGGAATGAGAAATTTGGAAGGACTCAGATTGTATTCACAGCTGAGATTGAGAATAATCGGGATAAAAAGGATCACCACGGGGGTATTGTTGATGAAGGCCGAGGCCGCGGCAACGATGAGAAGGGTAACAAGCAGGGAAAGTTTCGGGTTGCCCTTGGAATATTTGATTACCTTTTGCCCGATAAACCCCACGGCCCCGGTACGGATCATGCCTTGACTGATCATCAGCATGGCCGCGACGGTAATCACCGCGGGATTGGCAAAACCGAGAACCGCCTCCAGTGGAGTCAGGATTTGGCTGACCATGAGCACCACGATAATGCCGATGGCCGTCATATCGACCGGTATTTTTTCGGTAATTAACAGGTAGAGGGTGACGACCAATATCAGAGAGACAATCCAAATGGACATGACGGGGTTCCTGATGGTTCTTCCGGGCACACGGATACAGACCTGACAACCAAAAAATTAGAATAGGCAAAACATCAGTTGTCAACCAATATTCCAGCGGACGTATCCGGTGTCCTCCTTTGATTACGCCAAGCGGTTTAATTCCGCTTTCCTGAGGGAGATTCTTGCCTTTGCAAGCCTCGCATAATACTCTTTGATCTTCTTTGTCTGCCCGCGAACCACGGCTTTGAGCAAATCCCCCTCCAGTTCCGCCACTTCCAGGAGCCTGTAATAGTCCAGTGATTCCTTGAAGTGGGCGAGCACGATAAGACCCGTAAGCAGGGGATGGTTGTTGGTCACGTTGGCATCCTTGAACTGCAATCCATGTTCAAGCTCGACCTCCAGTCCTGATTGGAAGTCTTTAGGGTCGATTTTCATTTTGCCCTTGTGTACTTGGGCAAGAATAATCTTTGCCTCTTTCAAGGACACTTTGGGCTCTTTTGTTTGGGTCCAGTCGCTGATTTTAAGCTCCCTGCAAACCCTTTTGACTTCTTCTACAGTAACATACTCGGGAATCTTCATGTCCTTCTCCTCCATTCATAAAGTTGTTGTGAAATGTCTCTCCTTCTTTTCATACAACAGTCCGGTCATAAATTCATTTGTTTAAGCAGCGGAATAAATTTATGATTGGTTTTTGGGAACGGATACCGGTCAATGTCCTGGAGCTTTATCCAGAGATAATCTATGGGTCCGTTCAACTGAACATTCCCCGTTAGGTAGTTGCAGCAGAATACATCCGCATAAATTTTAAAATGCGTATACGCATGTTTTACACGGGTCAGGAAAGAATTGACTTCCACGGAAATGTTCACTTCTTCCCGGATCTCTCTTACGCAGGCTGATTCTGCACTTTCGCCGTTTCTAACCTTTCCGCCCGGAAATTCCCATAGCCCGCCCAACAGTCCTTCAAGTTTTCTTCGGGTAATTAAAACATGAGTGTTTTTAAACACAACACCCACGGCAATGTGATACTCCGGTCTCGGCGGGTTTTTGATTCGTTTTGGATATTCATCCAAGGTTTGGAATTGATATGCACGGCAAAAGCTTTGAAGGGGGCATATCCCGCAATTCGGGTTTTTCGGTTTACAGATTAACGCGCCCAACTCCATTATTGCCTGGTTGAACATACCGGGTTGTTTGCGATCTAACAGGGCCTCACATGCCTCCTTGAATATTTTATACGAACCGGATTTGTTTACCGCCGCATCTATCTGCAGCAGTCGGGCGATCACTCGCTTGACATTGCCGTCTACCACGGCATGGGGTTCATGAAAGGCGATACTTAAGACCGCAGAACCAATATAATCCCCTACCCCCGGTAACTTTCTAAAATCATGCCAATTACCGGGAATTTTTCCGTCGTGTTTTTCAACCACCGTCTTTGCCGCCCGATGCAGATTGCGTGCCCGTGCATAATACCCCATCCCCTCCCAGACCTTGAGTACGTCATTTATATCGGCTTGAGCCAGGGATTTCACATTCGGAAACTGAAGAAAAAAAGCCCGGTAAAAGGGCAGAACCGTATTCACCTGGGTTTGCTGAAGCATGACTTCTGACACCCATATGCGATAGGGATCACCTGTTTTACGCCAGGGCAGCGGCCGTTGATTTTTTTTATACCATAAAAAGAGTTTCGATCGGATTTGACGGATCTTTTTAGCTTTCATTTCACTCGTATTTAATATGCAATTCTTTCTCTATCCGCTTTCTTAGATAGACAGAAAGCAGCATTCCCAAAATCGCCAGGCATTCCGCATCCAGATACTTTTCCGCCCGCCTTTCAAAAAGTATGGAACAATTCGCGGGAAATTCATCATCCGCATCGTTATACAGCAAAAGAAGCGGAACCTTGGGAAGGGGATTGAACTGCACGGAGAGTTCATACGAAAGTTTGATCAAGGGTTGATATCCTCCGAGCATATCACATGACGCTTTAAGCTCATCGAGTCTGCCTGAAAAATGATGGGCCACCGGTTGTTCCACGGCATTTAAAAAAAACTTTGTTAATGGTCCGGAGTCCTTAAAATCTCTGTACGATACCCACTGGTCTGCAATTGGATTTGTTTTCGGGTAAAGAAGAAGATATCTACATAGAACAACGCTTATTTCCAAAGGCGGCTGCCTTCCGGATGGGTCACTCACACCTTTTGCAGAAACCCGGTACGGTTTTCCGAAAAAAGGAACCATAACTTCATCTTTTTCAACCCCTACCCCGAGTATGTTTTCTAAATATTTAAATTCAATTTGGCCAAGCTGGCCCAGGTAGTTTTTTAACGTTTCTTCAAATACCTTTGACTTTGTAATCATATTTTTTCCTTTCATCAAAATACTGAATACTAACCCATAAAAAAATTGGCAAGCATTTTTAGCCCAAGGCAAACGCATTTGAATCCCAATATAGTGAAAACGCTCCGCGAATGCGTTTGCTCTGTTTTTTGGCACGACCCTTGGGGTAACGTTTGACTAAAATGTAAAGTTGTGGAATAGAGTTTAGTATAACCGAGGGAAAGCATGAAAACAAGCCATCAGATAATTTTTAATAATACAAAAATAAAAAAATAAAGTAAAACATGAATTTTGCACGAGTCGGAGGCTTTCATATGCAAGGCACTTAAGGACGAAGTCATAGTGAACTATTACGAGCCCTTAATATCGCAGCAGATGGAAACCTCCGGCTTGCCCTTTGGGTGAAAATTAATGAATAAAAAAGATCATCATACCATTCATAGCATATACCATTTGGATAAAACGTGTAATGACATGATGTTGTATAAACCCGGTTCAAATACGTAACGAAAAGATTCTCATTAATTTTCATGCGAGATTCAGGTAAAAATATCATGTCTCATCGCAAGTCAGCCCAACCTCCGGGATCCGGGAAACCCCATCATACAAAAAATGGGTTTCAAAATCTTTATCCCCATGAAAAACCGAGTTTCTTTGACTTTCTAAAATGGCGGTGGAGACGGAGTTCACAGATTGTTGTGTGCGGCCAAAACCATAATTTCACGCCGGCCCAAAACAATGCAGCTTTTCTTCAATCCAATCACAAACTGAACACCCTGTCCTGGATCGGCCATGCCACGGTTTTGCTTCAGCTGGAAGGAAAAAATATTCTTACGGATCCACATTTTTCAACGTATGCATCTCCATTG
>JBARSG010000089.1:0-15113 GCA_049644625.1 Desulfobacterales bacterium
CTATCATTATGTTGACAAATCTCTTTTCCAAAAAATAGCCGAAGATCTCAATGTCTCGGAAAGAACCCTGGAGTCCTTTGAAAAGAGTCGAGAATATAGAATATCTAACACGTTCTCAAAATTATTCGGCCAAAGCTACATTCAGCGAATTGTAGGATACGATAAAAGCGTTGTCGAAGAAAAAGAATATCAGACCAGCTTAAAAAACCTTATTTTGAAAACCGCCGAAGAAGATGATGTGGTGATTATTGGTCGCGCAGCATATTTTTTCTTAAAAGACATGAAAAACTGCTATCATTTTCATTTGGTTGCTCCAATGGATTGGCGAAAAAAATACGCAGTGGAAGAATTGAGATTACCCTCTGATCGCGCCCAGGAAATTTTAGAAAAAAGTGATATAAATCACCTATGGTTCCACCGCTTGATTTGTGGGAATAGATTTGATGACCCATTTTTGTTTCATCTGACTTTGAACATGGGCTTTATTTCCATTGAAAAAGCGGTTGAGGTTATAATTTCGGTAGTGAATGTGAAGGATTTGTAAAAGATTTAAAAACGGCTTTTTACGAACATAAGTGTTAGGCGCTTATTAGTAAATTTTGTGCATTTAATGGCAAAAAATCAATACACAAGCACTAAATATCAACTAAATCCCAAATTCAAATATTCAAATAACAAAAAAATCCCAAATTCCAATGACCAAAACTGGTTATCCCGACCAGAGGGTTCGGTCATTGGAATATGGCAGTTACACTTAAACAACAATTTTCTTATAAGCACAAAAAACAGATAAATTTTAAATTTCAATATTCAATGATCAAAGCCTGTTTAGAATTTTGAATTTCGGTTATTGTGATTTGTTTGCAATTTGTGATTTGTTATTTGTTTTTTCCGAGGCCCTAATGTAAAACGCCATGCACAAAACCATTCTTCGGGATGGTCATCCGGCGGACAGCCGATGCATTGGGTTCGGATTCTCGGATCAATAGCTTCAGCAAAATAGGTATACTCCACCAGTCCCCCGGATTTGCAAGGATAATCGTCAAGGCCTTTACGTTTTCGTGCAGATTGAACCCTGCACTCGTTCATTTGAAATACAAAACTGTCAGATCCTTCTTCAACAATGGATTGCGTGTTGATACAGGCATAGACGCGAAAATTAAGCGCCTTTTTTAAACCCTCCAGACCGGGTTTTTCAGAAAGATTCAAAAAATTCTTAATGGCCTGAGCTTCAAAGGGCGAAAACTGGGCCCAGCAGGAATCATTACATCGCTTGGCATCATTCATTCCGTTGGTAAATTCCACAGCCTGAAACCATACCCCGTCGTTGGCCAGCCAGTTCACGGCCACACGATCCATAAGTTCCATCAGAGATTCTTTTGACTTGTTTAACAGCGGCAACGGGATGCCGTCTTTCATTTCAAACCCGATGGCCTTTGACAGCCTTTTCATCTGAATGCCATAACTTCTTTCAGATGCTTTTTTAAGAATATCCAGGGCTTTTTCCATACCCATCTGGTGCTTGACTTCATTAAACCAGAGGGCATAATGGATGATGATGCGATGAAACATGTCCAGAACCAGCCGGGCAGTATTTTCATGATCCAGATCTTGTATCTTCTCTGCTTTGTTCAAGTCCAAAATTTCTCCTTTATGAATGGGGAATATTATCTCCCCTTCCACACGGGTTTCCTCTTTTCCACAAAGGCCGTTAACCCTTCCCGGGCATCTTCGGTAGCGCAAAGCGAAGCAAACAACTCTCCCATATAGTCGATAGATTGATGGTATGGAAGTTCTGACATGCCGTATATACCTGTCTTCCCGATCTGAAGCGCCAGGGGGCTTTTCTTTGCCAGCTTGGCGGCAAGTTTCATTGTGGACGCTTCGAGCTCTTCCGGCGGCACCACCTTGTTTATGAGTCCAAGCTTTTCGGCTTCAGCAGCGGAAATTATGTCACCGGCCAGTACCATCTCAAGAGTTTTTTTGCGTCCCAGGGAACGAACCAGCGGAACCGCCGGACCCAGACAGATTAGCCCAACGTTTATGGCGGTGGTTCCAAACTTTGCATCTTCGGCGGCTACAGCCAAATCACAGGCAAACACAAGTCCTGCTCCGTTCGCAAGGGCATAGCCCTTGACCGAGGCGATGACAGGCTTTTTCATCCGGGCGATGGTGTGGTTGTGCTCGTCCATCAATTTTATAAATTCCCGGTAGTCCTTATGACTTTTGTCTTTGAACTCAGAGAGTGAGATGCCCGTTGAAAAATGTTTTCCCGATGCCCGGATTACAACCACACGAATTTCGTCATCCTGATCCATTTCCCGAAGTGCGTCATTCAATTTTCCGGCAAAGGGAACATTAAAAGTGTTCATCTCTTCGGGTCGATTTAGCGTAATCAAACCTATCATATCCTGCTTATCTACTAAAATCGGTTCGTTCTCCATGACATACCCTCCTTTTGAATTTTATATTATTATCCGGTTAAATATGTTTTTTTATTGTATTCAATTTTTTGCCGGGAAAAGCAACTTTTTTCCAAATAACGGGGTAAAACGCTATAAAAAGCCAGATAAATTCTTTATTCATTCTTTTCAAATGCAAAGCTCTCACCTCGCATGCCATAGCGAATGAGCGCTCAGTCAGAAGATAATACTTATTTATACGTTGGCAACCTGATTTGTCAATATCTTTCTCATGCCTTTAAGTGTAGTGAGTTAAGCCGTGCTCTTATATGAAAAAATCTTGACACGAAAAACATATATATGGTATTAATTTTGAACGAGCGCTCAGTCATAATTTAAACCCGGGGGTGAGCATTTTTCAAAACATCTTCTTGTGGGGGTATGATGGAAAAAATACGTGCGATAAAAGGAATACCTACCCAGATAAAAAATCCTGATCTTGTGGCGCAACGGCATCGTCAGATTGTTGATGCCGCAGTTCAACTTTTCATCGAACAGGGCTTTCATAAGACAACAACAAGGCAAATCGCCCGTGCCGCGGGTTTTTCCATCGGTTCATTATATGAATATATCGCTTCCAAAGAAGATATTCTGTATCTGGTTTGCGACGCAATCCATGCTGAAGTCGAACGGGGTGTTTCACAAGCAATGGCCAGAGCATCCGGGGGGCACAATCCATTGGCCGAGGTGATCCGGGAGTATTTTTTGGTTTGTAATCGCATGAGCGATCATATTCTACTCATATACCAGGAAACCCAATCTCTGCCGCCGAGATGGCGTAAAAAAGTACTTGAAAACGAAGTTCGTATTACAGGTGTCTTTATGGAAGTGCTTGCTCGTCTTATTTCATCCGGTGATTTGTCTCACATTAGTGAGCGTTCCATGGAACTTGTCGCACACAATATTTCTGTCCTGGGCCATATGTGGACTTTCCGGCGATGGTTTCTTGCACGCCATTACAGTATTGAGGATTATATTGAGCTTCAAACCGAATTTATTCTTGGAAATGTTTAAACAGGATAAATTGTAAAAAAGGTCGATCTTCCGACTTTTTATATGACCATCAATCTTAAATTGGAAATCTTCAATTTTTTAAAGGAGTGGGAATGAGCGTTGAAGTTTACAAGCCCGAACACCATATCAGAGTTGTTACTGCAACATCACTTTTTGACGGTCATGACGCATCCATAAATATCACGCGCCGTTTACTCCAGGATACCGGCGTAGAAGTCATACATCTGGGTCATAACCGATCCGCTCAGGAAATTGTGGATGCCGCAATCCAGGAAGATGTTCAAGGGGTGGCGGTGTCGAGTTATCAGGGGGGGCATGTGGAATTCTTCAAATACATTGTGGACCTTTTGAAAGAGGCGGGAGTTTCACATATCAAGATTTTCGGCGGAGGCGGCGGTGTCATCGTGCCCCAAGAAATCAAAGAACTGCAAAAATACGGCGTAACCAAGATATATTCCCCCGAAGACGGCGCCAAAATGGGACTTCAGGGCATGATTAACCATATGGTTAAACTTATGGATTTTTCTACCGTCCGAAAGACGGATTTTGATTTTGCCGGCCTGACTCCGGACAATAAATTCAGGGTGGCAAACCTTATTACCACCGTTGAACTGGCCAAAGAAAAACAAGACGGACATCTTGCCGCTCTTAGATCACATCTTTTAAAAAAGATCGGCAATCGCAAAACGCCGACCATCGGTATTACAGGGACCGGCGGATCCGGGAAGTCGTCTCTTACAGATGAGCTGATTTTGCGAATGTTACACGACCTCAAAGATATTAAGCTGGCAATTATCAGCAGTGATCCGTCGCGGCGCAAAACCGGAGGTGCACTTTTAGGTGACCGGATACGAATGAACGCCATTGCAAACCCTAGAGTTTACATGCGCAGCCTGGCGACCCGTCGATCACGGACGGAAATTCCCTATGCACTGGCCGAGACGTTAAACGTTGTAAAAGCAGCCGGCTTTGATCTGGTTATTGCTGAAACAGCAGGTATCGGACAGGGAGATTCAAATATTGTGGACATGGTGGATTTGTCTATTTATGTCATGACCGGTGAATTTGGCGCCGCCACTCAGCTCGAAAAGATAGACATGCTCGATTTTGCCGATCTTATTGTTGTAAATAAATTTGAAAAAAGGGGCGGCCAAGACGCGGTACGTGAGGTTCGCAAGCAGGCACAACGCAACCGAAAGGCATGGAACCGGTCGCCCGAAGAGATGCCCGTGTATGGAACAATTGCATCCAAATTTAATGATGATGGTGTCACCGCCCTGTATCATGCGGTCATGGATGAGCTGGCTGAAAAAACAGGCACCAGATTTACATCGACCTTGCCCGGAATTGACATCCGGACATCTACATCCAAAACCATCATTATCCCGCCGGAACGTACCCGTTACCTTGCTGAAATTTCGGAAACCGTCAGATCCTATCACCGATGCACAAAAGAACAGGCAGATGAAGTGCGGAAAGCCTGGCATCTCAAAGAAGCCGCAACAGCCATAAGCGGTGACGATCTCCAGGGAGACACATCCGGGATTCTTTCCCGTCTTAAAACGGAAATTGAAAAAGCCGAAAAATCTTTGGATCCGGAAACGACCCGATTGCTTGATGACTGGGAAGAGATCAAAAAAATCTACAGCAAAGACGAACTCACATACCATGTCCGAAACCAGGAAATCAGGGTTCCGCTTTTCAAGGAATCATTGGCGCATACCAGAATCCCGAAGATTGTTCTCCCCAAATTCAAGGATCCCGGTGAAATTTATGCATGGTTGAGGCAAGAGAATGTATCCGGCCGTTTTCCGTTTACCGCTGGTGTGTTTCCTTTAAAACGCCTTGACGAGGATCCCACCCGCATGTTTGCCGGTGAAGGCGATCCTATACGGACGAACAACAGATTCAAGCTTCTTTCCGCCAACTATGAGGCCAAACGTCTCTCTACGGCCTTCGACTCTGTAACGTTATACGGATACGACCCTGATCCGAGACCCGATATTTACGGCAAAGTAGGCACCTCGGGCGTAAGCATCTGCACGATTGACGATGTCAAGTTGCTCTATGACGGGTTTAATCTCTGTGCGCCCAATACATCTGTTTCCATGACCATAAACGGTCCTGCACCCATAATGCTTGCCATGTTTTTAAACACGGCCATCGACCAGCAGGTTACCGCGTTTTGCACGGATAAAGGAAGGGCGCCCACGGAAAAAGAATACAAAGACATTTGTTCCATGACTCTGCCCAATGTTCGCGGCACGATTCAGGCAGATATTCTAAAAGAGGATCAGGGGCAAAATACCTGTATTTTTTCCATTGAATTCGCACTGAAAATGATGGGGGATATTCAGGAATACTTCATAAAAAACAATGTCCGCAATTTCTACTCGGTCTCCATTTCAGGATATCACATTGCCGAAGCCGGCGCCAATCCGATCACACAGCTTGCCTTTACCCTTGCCAACGGCTTTACCTATGTAGAATATTATCTTTCCCGCGGCATGCCCATTGACAGCTTTGCACCCAATTTGTCGTTCTTCTTTTCCAACGGTATGGATCCGGAATATACGGTTATCGGCAGGGTGGCAAGACGCATCTGGTCCATCGCCATCAGAAACAAATACGGCGGGTCTGTCCGATCCCAGATGCTAAAATACCATGTCCAGACATCGGGACGCTCTTTACACAGCCAGGATATCCAGTTTAACGATATCCGGACAACACTCCAGGCCCTTTGCGCAATTTATGATAACTGCAACAGTCTCCACACCAACGCCTTTGATGAAGCCATTACCACCCCGAGCAATGAGTCGGTCCGACGGGCCCTGGCCATCCAGCTGATCATTAACCGTGAGTGGGGACTTGCCAATAATGAAAATTTAAACCAGGGCAGCTTTGTTGTTGAGGAGTTGACACGGCTGGTGGAAAAAGCAGTCCTTGCGGAATTCGACAGGATTACCGAACGCGGCGGAGTACTGGGAGCCATGGAGACCGGTTACCAGCGAAGCAAGATTCAGGAGGAATCGATTTATTATGAAAACCTGAAACATACGGGAAAATTTCCGATAATTGGCGTTAACACCTTCAGAGATCCCGACGCCGATATGGAGCAAATGGCCGAGTGCATTGAACTGTCCAGGGCCACCCAGGCCGAAAAGGAATCACAACTCCGTCGCCTGGCTGCATTCAAAAAACAGAATGAAAAACAAGCACCCGAAGCACTTGAACGCCTTCAGAGAGCAGCGTTGTCCGGAGACAATATATTTGCCGAACTTATGGAAACGGTCAAGGTTTGCACACTGGGTCAAATTACGCAGGCGTTGTATGATGTGGGGGGGCAGTATCGACGCAACATGTAGATTTTCCAGCTAATAAATTGTTTTTTCTCCGATGAGCAGCGTTCTCCGCAAGTTTTCGACCTCAACATACTATTAGTATGCCTCGGTCGAAAACTTTTGTGCGGCCTTGCTCTTCGAATAAATCCCTCATTTATTAACTGGAAACTTGTTTAATAGAAATTGGAGAAAAAAAAATGAAACAAGCAGTGATCGTAAGTGCAGTGCGAACACCGATTGGAAACTTTAACGGTTCGCTGGGAACCATTGGCGCGACCCAACTGGGGGCTGTTGTGATTGAAGCGGCGGTTAAACGGGCACACATAAGCAAAGATGATGTGAATGAAGTGATCATGGGGATGGTTCTCCCGTGCGGCTACGGCCAAAATCCGGCCAGGCAGGCAGCAATCAATGCGGGAATGCCCTGGGAGGTGGAATGTATCACGATCAATAAAGTGTGCGGTTCGTCCTTAAAGTCGGTGATGCTGGCGGCTCAGGCCATTCAGGTGGGGGATGCGGATGTTGTGGTCGCGGGAGGCATGGAAAGCATGAGCATGGCGCCATATTATCTTGAAAAGGCCCGCTTTGGATATCGCATGGGTCCGGGCAACATCGAAGATCACATGATACATGACGGAATCTGGGATATTGTTAACGACTTTCATATGGGCATTACCAATGAGCTGAGTTCGGAAAAATATAATATCAGCCGCCAAGACCAGGATCATTATGCCGCCGAATCCTATGGCCGGGCCCTTGAAGCCATAAGATCCGGTAGGTTTAAAGATGAAATTGTTCCGGTTAAAATCCCCCGGCGAGAAGGCGACCCTGTGGTCTTTAATCAGGATGAGTGTCCCCGGGAGACCCCTTTGGAAACCCTTTCAAAGATGAAGCCTGTGTTTCAAAAGGACGGAAAAGGGACAACCGGCAATTCATCCATCGTTAGTGACGGTGCTGCAGCGGTGGTTGTAATGTCGAAAGACAGAGCAAAAGAAATGGGGTGTAACATCATAGCAAACATCGGCGCCCAGGCAGCATACGGTGTAGACTTGAAAGACCTTCTTACAGCACCAATCTGGGCCATCCCAAAGTGTTTAAAAAAAGAAGGGATCTCCATAGATGACGTGGACCTTTTTGAAATTAATGAAGCGTTCAGCGGTTCTACCGTGGCGGTGCTGCGGGAACTTGGTCTGGATCATGCAAAGGTCAACGTAAACGGCGGGAGCGTTGCACTGGGGCATCCTATCGGTGCCAGCGGATGCCGGGTACTTGTTACTCTGTTACATGAAATGATGCGGCAGGACAAAAAAATCGGTGTTGCTTCGTTGTGCCTTGGAGGCGGTGAAGCTGTGGCCATAGTTGTAAAACGATAAGGAGATAATTATGGAGATAAAAACTTTCGGCGTTGTGGGCGCCGGCCAGATGGGAAATGGAATCGCACAGGTTGCTGCCATGAGCGATCTTGAAGTAATTATGAGCGATATAAAGACCGAATTTGTCGAACGGGGTCTTGAAAGCATCAAAAAAAATTTACAGCGCAGTGTTGACAAAACCAAAATGACAGATGAAGAGAGGAATGCGGTTTTAAAGCGGATAAAAACGACCATAGATATCAAGGAGATGTCAGCGGCCGATTTTGTGATCGAGGCGGCCACCGAGCATGAACCGATCAAGTTTCAGATATTTAAAAACCTGGATCAAATCTGTGCGCACCCTGTGATTCTGGCAACCAATACGTCTTCCATCCCCATCGGCCGGATTGCAGCACAAACCAAACGGCCTGAAAAAATTATCGGGATGCATTTTATGAATCCAGTGCCGGTTATGAAGCTGGTTGAGGTCATCCGGGGACTTGCAACTTCAGATGACACGTTCAAAACAACCCGGGATCTGGCGGTTAAATTCGGCAAAACACCGGCTCAGGCAAACGATTACCCCGGATTTATCGCCAATAGAATACTCATGCCTATGATCAATGAAGCGGTTTTCTGTCTGTATCACGGGGTTGGAGCCCGGGAAGATATCGACACGGTAATGACCCTTGGCGCGAATCATCCTATGGGACCTCTGGCTCTGGCCGATCTCATCGGACTGGATACCTGTCTTGCCATTATGGATACTCTTTCCCATGGATTCAAAGATTCAAAGTACCGCCCCTGCCCTCTTCTCCGGAAATATGTGGAGGCCGGCCGGCTGGGCAGAAAGACAGGACAAGGATTTTATAAATATTGATAAGGAGGCGCTATGACAGAAAAAAAGGCCGATGCCGTTGTGCCGGTTGGCAAGAAGATAAAGAAAGAGAGATTAAAAAAGAAAATGTCCCTGGACCGTGTCGCCAATGAAACCGGTTTTTCAATCGATGATCTTAAACAAATAGAAACCGGTAAGAAGATCCCGCCCGTTGGAACCCTTTTGCAGATTGCCAGGGCGTTGGAGATAGATTCCGGGTTTTTTCTCAGAGAACAGGAGTCAGGCATAAGAAGTCGTATCAAGGCCTATACAAAGCGTACTGAAAATTATGCCTACACCACCCTTACGCCTGGAGCCGAGAATAAACATTTGAAGGCGTTTAAGGTCTCCATTGAAGCCATGCAGGACCACAAGGGGGTGGGGTATCAGCATGAAGGTGAAGAGTTTGTTTATGTGCTGGCCGGGAAGATTGAAGTAATCGTCGGTGACCATGTCAATAGGCTCAATGCGGGAGAATCACTTCACTTTAACTCGGGAATACGGCACAAGTTAAGAAACATCGGCAAAGAAAAAGCAGAGCTTATTGTAGTTATTTATGGACCGTAAGAGTTGAAAAGGAGTAATAAATGTCTTTTCCGCTAACTGATGAGCAGATCATGATCCAAAGCATGGCCAGGGAATTTTCAAGGAAAGTAGTGGCGACTACCGCCGCGGAACGGGATCGCACCAAGGAATTTCCGTCTGAAAATCTCAAAAAGATGGGAGAACTGGGACTTATGGGAATGATGGTCCCTTTTGAGTATGAAGGCTCCGGTGCCGATACCGTGAGTTATGTACTGGCGCTTTCTGAGATTGCCTACTCCTGCGCTTCGACTGCCGTTGTTATGTCGGTTCACAATTCCATCGTGTGTGAAAGCATCTACCGGTTGGGAACCGAATATCAAAAAGAAAGATTTTTAAAACCGCTTGCAAAAGGGGATATCATCGGCGCCTTTGCCATGACCGAACCCCATGCGGGTTCCGATCCTGTCAGGCAGTCAACCACTGCCGTACGTAACGGTGATGAGTATATTTTAAACGGTACAAAGCGGTTTACAACATCGGGCAGGAATTCCGGTTTGACTATTGTCACAGCTATAACAGATGAAAGCAAGCGACACCAAGGAATCAGTGCATTTCTGGTTGAAAAAGAAACGCCGGGGTTCATTGTGGGAGACGAAGAAGATAAAATGGGTCTGCGGGCTTCCGACACAACGGATCTTATCTTTAACGACTGTAAGGTCCCTGCTGAAAACATGCTCGGAAATGAAGGAGACGGATTTAAAATTGCCATGAAAGCGCTTGACGGTGGGCGCATCGGTATCGCGGCTCAGTCAGTGGGTGTGGCCCGGGCGGCATTCGATGCCGCCGTCAAATATGCCAAAAAAAGGGAACAATTCGGCCAGATGATTTCCAAATTTCAGGGTCTGCGATGGATGATTGCGGATATGGCTACGGAAATAGAGGCGGCCCGGCAGTTGATGCTTTCTGCTGCTGCCATGAAAGATCGCGGCGAAAAATTTACGGCCCAGGCATCCATGGCCAAGCTTTTTGCTTCTGAGATGGTTAACCGGGTCACCGCAAAAGCGTTGCAGATACATGGCGGTTACGGGTTCATCAAAGACTATCCGGTTGAGCGATTTTACAGGGATGCCAGGGTGTTTACAATTTACGAAGGGACTTCGGAGATACAAAGGGTGGTCATATCCAACCATATATTAAAGGATAAGCGCCGCCCCTGACCAAAATTTCTCGTGAATAATTTAACGTCTCAAAAATTCTACAGCAAAAAAGTTACTTAAACTTTTACAACGTTCCACTTTTTCAATATCTTTCAATTTCGAATGCTTCATCACGTGCTTCTTCCGCTACTTTCCCGGTTATTACCCGATTTCACTAATCGGTTTTTTCTATGAAAACGGCCTTTAAGTATCGGAAAATCCAGTTTGACAAATCGTAATATCCTTTGTAATCATATTTTAGTATTCAAAATATAATCACAAAGGAACTATCCATGTATCAATTTTTCGGCTTTACCTGAGCGTATTTTATAAATTCTGCCCGGGTTCGGTAGGCACAGGGTTTGGCCGAAAAATCACGTCTATTATTATCCAGTTAGCATTTTTTACATTCAGCATTCGATCAAACTCTGCCACATCCCATTTCGAAAGTGTTTAGGGGCAACGGCGCTGGGCGCCCCGCGGTCTTCAAAACCGTTGGCCCCGTCTGAAAAACGGGGAGGAGGTTCGATTCCCCTTGCCCCTTCCAGAACTGAAATATGAGTCTGTTGATTAATGAAGATTTTTGTTCAAGCTCAAGGCATGCGAAAAAAGTAACCACAGGCATATATCTGATATTCCGAGGATTATTTTTTGAGCATAACGCAGAGATTGGGCGAAAAGACCATTAATCAACAGACTCAAATATGGGTTGGATAACAACCGTGCGTTACTATTTGCTGCCGTTTTTTATCAAATTAAAGGAGGAATGAGAATGAAGAAATCAGCGGTGTTGGCCCGGATGGTGATTGTGTTGTTTTTTGTTTGCGGAATGCTAAGCCCCTGTTGGGCAGGATTCAAGATGGAAATTAACGAACAGACCAAAGGGGAGATCGGCATCTGGATGCAGACCTCATATCAATGGGTTGAAGACGGAAAGATAAATGGGGACCAATACGAAGATTTGAACGATTTCATGATACGCCGGGCCTATATGTATCTGAAGGGGGATGTAACGAAATATGTCAGCTTCTTTACTCACCTTGCCTCGGATAAGGTCGGGATGGAAAAGCCAACCGGCGGGAGTTTGGACAATTCCGGCATGGGACTGGGAAGCGGCGTTGCCTGGCGAGATCTATGGATTACCTTGAATCTGTATGAGGCTTTTAAGATTCAGATGGGACGAATGTATGTCCCCCTGACGCGCAACTACGGCACGACCTCCACAAAGTGCATGTTGACCGCTGATCTCCCATTTTTGCAAGGGGGCTCGCGGGGCGGTATCTTTTATGCCCAGAAAGTGGGGCGAGACGACGGACTGACCCTATGGGGCAATTCTTTTGACGGACTCTTGCAATACCGATTTATGATTTCTGAAGGGGTTGAGGATGACAATAATCCTGAAGACAACCTCCGGTTTGTGGGCAGGGTTTCGTTAAGTCTGCTCGAGCCGGAAACGAGTTGGTTCAACAAGGGAACGTACCTCGGAAAGAAAAAGGTTTTGAGCTTTGGCTTTGGCATGGACAGTCAAGACGATCTGACATTAGGCGGCCGTGAGGACCAGGACAATACGGTCTGGACGGTTGACGCCTTCTTTGACTATCCGGTGGGAGAGGGTGCGGTCACAATAGAAGCTGCCTACATTGATATCGACAATTGCACCCAGGGCAACCCGAATTTTTACCATGACCTGGAAGCCGGCGATGATGCTGAGAACTGGTACATTAACGCAGGATATCTTCTGCCCGGCGCCATCGGCCCCGGCCGTTTTCAACCGTATATCCGTTACGAAACAGTAGATATTGATAAGAAAAACCAAACCGACTTTTTTAGTGGTGGATTCAACTATTATCTCAAAGCACACAACTGCAAGTTAACGGCCGACCACATGTACGTTGACCCGGATAACGATGACAAAGATGACAGGAGCATCTTCACTTTTCAGTTTACCGTAGGATTCTAATTCCGGAATCACAATAACCGAAATTCAAAATCCCAAACAAAAAAAACAATCGCTTTTGAACCGGTTTGGAATTTGGAGTTTGAGATTTGAGATTTGTTTGAGATTTGTTTGAGATTTGGTGCTTGAGATTTGAGATTTATTTGTAATTTGGTGCTTGGAATTTGTTATTTAATTGATCTTCGGCGCTTAGAATTCGGGATTTCAAAAAATCCGTGAACGGTTTCAATGGATGAAATTAAAGGAGGAGATAAATGGGTCAATTCAAGAACTTTTTTTCGACACGCTGGGGAATTATAAGTGTAGGAGCCTTTATCGGGATATTTGCCCCGCTTTTGCAGAAATGGGGCAATCCCGGAAACATGGGCATCTGCGTGGCATGTTTTGAAAGAGACATTGCAGGGGCAATCGGATTTCATCGAGCGGCAGTGGTCCAGTATATGCGACCCGAAATCATTGGGTTTGTCCTGGGTTCGCTGATTGCTGCGTATAGTTTCAAGGAGTTTCGGCCCCGTACGGGCTCCGCTCCTATTGTTCGATTCGTATTAGGGGTTTTTGCCATGATCGGTGCGCTGGTCTTTCTGGGATGCCCGTGGCGGGCTCTATTGCGCTTTTCAGCCGGTGATGGAAACGCCATTTTTGGATTACTCGGACTGATCGGCGGCATCTGGATCGGCACGCTTTTTCTCAAGGGGGGATACAACCTGGGTCGAACCGAGAAGACATACGCCTCGGTGGGGTGGTTATTGCCTTTGACCCTGCTTGGATTTTTTATCCTGATACTGATCTTTCCACAGATCCAAGGAGAGGCGAAAAGCGGGGTGCTGTTTTACAGCCTCAAAGGACCGGGTGCCATGCATGCCCCGCTGCTTGTTTCTCTGGCCATCGGACTTGCCATTGGATTTGCCGCACAGAGAAGCCGTTTCTGTACTATGGGGGCCTTTCGGGATCTGATCCTGTTTAAACAGGCCCACCTTTTCTTGGGTCTTCTTGCCCTGGCGGTCTTGGCTTTTATCACAAGCCTGATAGCGGGGCAGTTTCATCCCGGCTTTGTCAAGCAGCCGGTGGCCCACACCACGCACGTCTGGAACTTCGGCGGTATGGTTCTGGCCGGTCTTGCGTTTGCCCTGGCCGGGGGATGTCCGGGCCGACAGCTTTTTCTTGCCGGTGAAGGGGATGGTGACGCTGCGGTTTTTGTCTTAGGGATGATCGTCGGGGCCGGTTTTGCCCATAATTTCGGCCTGGCCAGTTCGCCAAAAGGGGTAGGACCCCATGGAATTGCTGCAGTGATTATCGGGCTTCTGGTCTGCCTGTTTATCGGTTTTACCATGAGGAAGAAATAATACAGGAGGTAAAAAATGAGTGTAATTGTCGACGCAGGAGGGCTTTCCTGCCCCCAACCGGTCTTGTTGACGCTAAATAAGATCAAAGAGATACAAAAAGGAGAAATCATAATAAAGGTGGATACGGACACGTCAAAGGAGAACGTGAGCCGTGCCGCCCAAAGCCAGGGCTGGGATGTGGCAGATATTCAAAAGCATGAAACAGGATATACGCTTACCATAAAAAAGGAGTAAAATTTGTCTTTTTTAGGGCTGTTAAAATCGAGAAAAAAGAAATACAAAACATCATCTGCTCCGGACAGGGGCATACTGGTCTTTGAGCATACCAGTGAAGTGATTAAAGCTGAAAGCGTCCTTAAAAAAGCCGGGTGGGATATCCGGGTTATGGGTCCTCCACCTGAAATTCGGAGCGGCTGCGATCTGGTTATCGAGATTCCCCTTATCGAGGAACTGAATATTTTGAGGACCTTAGAGAGCGTCGGAGCTTCGCCCATGGAAATAGTTCCGGTCAGCAGTCCGTTGCTGCAGCCCGTGGATCTTTTTCAAAATAAGGATTTTGGAAAATACCTGATGATTCGGGCGGCCAATATGAAATTAACTGTTGAAAAGGAGACAGGGAAAATAGTGAATATTTCAGGGGGAGGATGTCCGGATGTACCCTATCTGGCAAGTAAGATGGTAGGAATGTCACTGAATGAGGCGCCAAGCCCACGGGAAATCGGCCACACCCTCTGCGGGTATGCCCTTCAGTTGGCTTACGAGGAGATGAGACGCCGGTGATCGGAGTCGTTGGAACGGTTCCTGACCAGGACTTCCCTTTGGTAACCGGGGAAACCCGCCTGGAAGGTGACAGCATCTATATCCGGGGAAAGCAGATCTTAGTAAATCGAGGGACCCCGGCCCTGCTGGCTGCAGCAATCAAGACCGCCCAAGTGCTTGATCAAGGTGCTCCATTCGGATATCTGGTGGGAGATGTGGGACTTGGACATGGCAGCCGGCACCTTTATGAATATTTGAGCGGGCATCTGGGGAAACGTGATTTTAAT
>JBARSG010000090.1:0-1808 GCA_049644625.1 Desulfobacterales bacterium
GAAAGCACGGGAGCAGGTAACAAAAAGGGTCTTCTTTCGATCTGGATACTGACCCTGCAAAAAAAAGATATCATTTTTTGCGTTGGAGGGGTGTTTTCTCTTGACAGGGGCCTTTTAATGGGTGCCATAAACACAAGCTGAAGCCGACTCTTGTTATTTACATATATCGTATAAATTATTGACCTTGATACTTGGAGGATCATAGAATTTCTTTGCTTTATGTTCGCTTTATGAATCGGCAAAAGATAAATTTCTGTCTTACACCTGAAGGTGTCACATGATCTTCAAAGAAAGTTTCCGCTAACGCACCTTGTAAGCACTATGATGCGGTTGTTGGCGAAGTTTATCTTTACAAAGGTCGTTAGCCGTAGAATTAGCGGGATTGTAAATAATTTGAGAATTTGAGCCTCTCTCTCTTGACCGGTAACGATCGCTGCTTACCGGCAACCGTTGATCCATTTTATTTACTTATTTACGGATGTCCAGCTTCCTTTGTAATTGTTCGTGTGATCCGACCCCAGCGCCCATTTCCCTGATTTTCACATCCTGCTGATTACCTTCCGATTGAAAAAAAGAAATGGTTACCTCCAGGATCACTAAATCTGAACATTAAATGTCCACCTTCACGATAATAACTACCATGTCTAACCACATCTGGATGTTGTCTTCTGTAGCTATCCCATCGGTTCCAAGACCCATAATGGCCTTTATAGTTATATCGATGACCTTTATAATCGTGATATTTGTAATTACGAGTATGGTGCCGACGGTTGTCATGGCGCTCATAATCACGACGGTTGTCATGGTGTTGTCTTTTATCTACATGCTGTTTTTGATAATTTGAATGACCACGATCACCCTTGTGATTTTTAGCAATTACTGGAATAGCAGTTGCAAGCAAAAAAAAGAAACTCGATGCTGCAATAATCATTCTTTTCATCTGACACCTCCTGCAAGTGTTATGGTTTTCGCGGCCTTCTGAATTTATACTTTCCCAAAACACCATCTTTACCCGATAGTTGCATAAAAATGTAAGAAAAGGCAAGTAAAAAACTTACAAAAGTTCGTGGATTATGGTTTAAATAGAAGATAATTGAATCATTATTCGGGAACACAATATTTTGAAATTGTTTCTATGAGTTGGTTGAGGTTTCTTGCCATATTGACAACCTGAATCAACTCTAACTGTTTTACATATATCAAAAAAATGAAAAGAACAAACCCTAAAAAAGGATCTGCCCTTATTGAAAAACCGATATCACCGCCATTTTGAAGCTCTGGTATTTTTGTAGCCGGTTATCAGAGGCTTCGGGGTATTGATTACAAAGGCAAACTTGTAAACCTTGCTTTTTTTGCCTTTAAATATTCCACTTGTGATGTATTCTGATGAAAAATTTATGATCGGTGATGATACTATATATTGTGTTGTGCGGCCATTATCCGATTGGTGTAAAAAATGAAATGGTTTCTAAGATACTGTTTTGATATCAAACAAATTTAGTTTGTTGCGATCAATAGCAGATAGTGCGCCACGAGCGCACTTTAGTATAAAGTGTGCGTAACTGCACAGGAGATGAGGGTTTGGCCCCTCGGAGTCGGCTTGCAGGAGCAGGCTCCAAAACACCTCAAGCTGCATTGGTTAAGAGCCACTGTGGTGAGCGTTGAGGAAAAGGTCCCGCTGGACGGGATCAGTTGTGGATCAGAGAGACGAGCGAAAGCGAACCATCCGATGAGGTGTCGAAAATGTAAAGACGACGTCAAAACTGGTGGCTATCTGTACACCAGGATAAGCCCAGGGGAAACCTGCT
>JBARSG010000091.1:0-1960 GCA_049644625.1 Desulfobacterales bacterium
CGGCTCCATGGAATCGCATCTGATCTTCTTGAGACTGTGGAAGTAAAAAGAGCCTATCTTGGACAGGATTCGTAAGCAAAGTAATAACAAAGGCAAACAAGAAGGGAGGTGAAAAATTTTGTATAACCTGAACGGAAAAGTATATACCCAAATGCATTAGGCGCTTATTAAAGCAACATCAACAAAATCTTGTCGATGTTGAAATGTCCAATATCATATTTCCAATGTTCAATGTTCAACAAAAAAACACTTGAAAATTGGATATTGAGGATTCAACATTGGATATTAGCTGTTTCGCAGAAGCCACATTTTCAAAGCTTTTGCTTGAGAAATGCATAGATCTTATTTGGTATTTCTCTGGAATTTGGGATTTGGAGCTTGTAGTTTGGAATTTATTTGAGTTTTGATGCTTGTGATTTGTTATTTCCGGCTCGTCCGGGTTAGGAGGAAAAAAATGAAAAGAAAATTTTTGATGATCGTTGTAGGGGCTCTGGCTGTCAGTTTTATGTTGGGATCACCACTCTGCTATAGTGCTGAATCCATTAAAATTGCGGGTATTTTTGCTCTAACCGGCCGCGCCGCTCATATTGGAACATCCCAGCGGGATGCCGTAATACTTGCCATAGATGATGTGAATCAAAAAGGAGGCATCAATGGCCGCATGCTGGAAATGGTGATGGAAGATACGGAGAGCAACCCCACCAAAGCTGTCATGGCCTTGAAAAAAGTTCTGGAATCCCAAGACGTGGTGGCGATTATCGGACCTACACTTACCGGAACCGCTATGGCCATGAGAGGATTCATTGAGAAGGAAAAGATTCCGACCTTCATGCATTCAGGAGGAGATGTTATCCTCAAGGCCCCTCTTGATAAAAACGATCCAAATTCGTTGCCCAAATGGACGTTTAAATCTCCGTATAAGGCTGCAGATGCAATGGGCAAGATCTGCCAGTATATGAGTAAACATGGCATCAAAAAGATAGGATTTCTCTATTCCAATGAAGGATTCGGAAAGGATGGTCTCAAGAACGTAATGGTCCAGGCGCCCAAGTATGGCGTAACGGTTGTTGCCCAGGAGGCCTTTCAACCCAAGGATATTGATATCACCGCCCAGTTGACGCGCATCAACGCCAAAAACGTTGACGGAATCATCGCATGGACTGTGGGTCCTGCCATGGGAATCATCGCCAAAAATGTCAAACAGTTGGGGATTAAGTCGCCTCTGTTTGAATGCCACGGCGCCGGAGATCCTATTTTCTGGAAGGTTGCCGGAGAGGCCGGAGAGGGTGTGATGATGCCTTCCACCAAAATTGTGGTAGGGGATCAACTTCCCGACACCGACATCCAGAAAAAGAAGATTCTAGACTATGTAAAGGCGTATAAAGAAAAATTCAACCATGAACCGGGAACAATGGTCGCCTATGGAGCGGACGCGGCGTTCATCGTTATTGATGCCATTAAAAAGGCCGGCCCCGACAGGGCTAAAATCCGGGATGCTATCGAAAATACCAAGGGGTATGTGGGTATAAGCGGCATTTACAATATAAGCCCTCAGGATCATAACGGCTTATCAATGAAAGACATTGTTATGATCAAGGCCACCAAAGGGAGCTGGACACTGCTTGATTAGAAGGTTCACCCGGTCCCACTCTTCCCTCCGCTGACCCAAAGGGTTACGGGAGGGAAGAGTAAAGGTTGATATTTATGGATTTTTCACAACAAATCGCGCAGTATATCGTTACCGGTTTGACCATTGGCGCTATTTACGCCATTGTGGCCATGGGGTTTAATATTATCCATAACGCCACCGGAATTGTCAATTTTGCTCAGTGTGAATTCATATCCCTTGGCGGCATGTTTATGTACTCCCTGGTAGTTCTTTTCAAGGTTAATCTGATTATCTCCTTTTTCACATCCATGGCCGGAGTTGCTCTCATCGGAGCCCTGATAGAAATAGGAC
>JBARSG010000092.1:0-1585 GCA_049644625.1 Desulfobacterales bacterium
TCCAAAAGCAGGTGACCATCGCACAAAAGTCCTATCATCATCCTTTCAATGAGATTCCTCTGGCCGACTACAACCTTTCCCATTTCCGCTATAATCTGCCGGAGAACCAAGCTCTGTTTTTCGACGTTTTGGGTAATCTCCTGAATATCCATTGTCATTCTTCCTTCCGATACTAATTTTGGTTTATTTTTACAATTACATGCCGCTTCCCAGAATACAGCTCATTTCTTGAATGTAGGCGCTTCTTAGCATACGCGCAAATTTAAAACAAGATGAACGGCAATTTTCATTATACCCTTAGCAGTCATAAGCTGGGTATCGGTTATTACAGCCCTTTAACTTTTTCTTTTGACCCCTGCTTCCGGCTCTCAGTCGTCGAAAGAGGCCTTTTGCCTGCTCCGATGAGATCCCCGAAAAAGAGGGTTCGATCTTGAGTAAAAGCCGTGATCGGATAAAAGCCCGGCTTTTGTCAAAGAGTTGACTTGCGCATGAATTGGGGTCAAGCCCGCTGACATATGACATTTAAGGTTGCAGCCTTGTGTTCGAAGGTAATGAATGTGATATGGCAAGGCCGTTGAGGATAAAATACAAAGGAACTTTTTACCGTATAACTGATAGGGGTAACGAGCGGAAAAGGATTTTTTTCTCAAACGCTGATTTTAAAACATTCAAGGACTATTTGGGAAAAGCATTGGGTTCTTAATGGCCTTCACCGTGGGCGTGTGTGAGGATCTCCTCATCACCTGGATCTTTCGGCCAGTCACCGGCCCATACAACATCATGACCAAAAGCCTCAAGATCTTTCCTCGCACCACCCCAAACGCAGGTATCCAAAAGAAGTTTCATGCATAAGACTCCAACTGGAGTGGTTCGATCCGCTCATGACCGACTACCTTATGGGCATAAACCAGACAAGCCTGTACATCTTCCGGTTCTAACCAGGGGTACCCTTCAAGAATAGTCTCGCGGCTATCTCCTGCAGCTAACATCCCTAGTATATGCTCCACAGCAAGACGACGCCCTCTTATTATTGGCTTCCCCCCAAATATCTTCGGATTTATTGCAATCCTTTCCAGGAGTTTCTTCTCTTCCATAAGTATCACCTCTTATTTCCCTTAAAATTTCTTCCTTATCCACATTACACTTTTATATCACCTTTTTATCAATCCGGAAAATTTTTAACCCTGCCCCCAAAATTACACTGATTAATTTCCGTATATTGTCATTTCCATAATCGATATATCAACCGATTAACACACTTAGTCAACATAGTAAACAATGTCCCCTATTATCCCAGGGATAAGTCATTTAAAGAGATAACACGCTGAATGAATAGAGTTTATTTGCTTATTTGATTTTCTGAAAATTCGAAGCTCGAAATCCGAAATCCGAAACAAATACGAATGACATAAATCCCAAATTCAAAACGTATCAATCTCCTGTAAATATTGTATAAGTACCAGAAATGTTTTGGTCATTTGATATTAGAATTTTGATATTGTTTCGTATTTCGATATTCGTATTTCGGATTTGGTCGTCTTGAAAATACATCTATTTGGTCAAGTTACATTCTACTTTGACGTTT
>JBARSG010000093.1:0-4069 GCA_049644625.1 Desulfobacterales bacterium
GTCCTTTTTTGACTCATTACGGTTTCTAAAATTTGCTTTGGAGATTTCATGTTTGTCTATTTCCTATCTTGCCTTCCAGTAATTCCGATTTTTTCGCAGTGCCTGAACACTTTCCACCGGATCATTAAAAACGGGAAACGGACTGATTTTTTTGTATGCTTCAATATACTGGCGTTCAGAGAGAAAGCTCAACGCTATAGGCTTTTTACAAGCGTTCATGGTCACATCTAAAAAATCCAGCATCTCCTGGATGCGGTCCTTACCCTGGCCAAACAACTTGGCAATTTCCGGGTCATAGAACATCGCCAGCACCATTCCATGGATATGATCCAGTTTTAAACAATGTTCTACCGCAAAAGCTAACCCCTCAATACTATGCACATCTCCGAAGTCCATGGGGTTCGCCATACGGATCACACCGCCCCGGCGAAAGCTCTCAATTTTATCCAGAAGTTCACGGGGCAGCGAAGGGCATTCAAAGCCGTATTCTTCGCATGCATCTCCGAGAATTACGGAAAAACCTCCGGATAAAGATATTACCGCCAACCGGTCACCGAAAAGCGGGGGAAGCTGCAGAGATTTTGCGCAGACGGTCATATCCTGGATGCTTTTTACGCGCACGATACCCGCCTGTCGAAAGGCCCCGGTTACAATTCGGTCGTCATTCAAAAGTGCCGCGGTATGAGATTTGGCGATTTCGGCGGATGTTACGCTGACATTGGATTTGAAAATAACAATCGGCTTGCCGGCATTCCGGGCCACATTGATCAATTTGCGTCCATCCTCAATACTCTCTAAGTGTAAATGTATCTGTTCCGTATCTTCATCACCCATAAGATATTCCAGGTAATCGATTTCATTAAGATCCAGCTTGTTTCCGATGCTGATTATCTTTGAAAACCCCACATGTTCCTCGGAGTATAAATGAGCGGCCTTGATGGTTAAGCCGCCGCTCTGGGTCACCAGACTGATACGCCCCTTTTTGAACTGTTTGGGCCGCAGAGGATTAAAGGGGGTGCATAGGCCTGAATTGGTACAAATCACGCCGATACAGTTCGGGCCGATCAATCGAATTCCGTGATGCTTGACTACGGCAAGCATATCTTTTTCAAACCGGCTCTCTTTTCCCGAATATTCCCGAAAACCTGCGGTGGAAATAATGGCATGTGAAATTTCTTTCCGGCCGCAAATATCCAATGTGTCGGCCACATAGGCCGCCGGAACCAGAATCACCGCCAAATCAATACCTTCAGGCAACGCATCCGTTTCCGTGATGATTTTTTGCCCGTCAACCAAGCCACGGCTTCTTCCCACAGGGAAAATTTCCCCTTTAAATCCCATTTCCCGGCAGTTGGAAACAATATTTTTTGCCAGGTTCTCCGGGCTGTCTGCTACACCAAAAACGGCAATGCTTGACGGGTAGAAAAATTTTTTCATATGGAGTCCCAATTATTTTAACTGCAAGCCCCTAAATTCTGTGGTTCTTTATGGCTGTGGCGGATTAAATGTCAAGAAAATTATCGAAAATTTTTTTCAATTCAAGCGCTCCATGAATAATCAGCAACTGCATCGTACAAACTCATGCATAAGGGCTCGTAGCGAAAGAACAGTGTATCAAAATTAAAATAAATAGGTTAGGTGGATATCCTACCCTCACCGGAGGCCGTTAAAATCAACCCGGCGACAACACCCTTACAGGTTCATAGCAACTTTCCTTCTCGTGGGCTTAGTCGTTCCCCCGCGGCTTATAGGATCTGTAAAAATTGATCGCAAATTGATCGCAGCAGAGTGTATTTTGGACAGAATTGGAGAAAAATTTAAAAGAAATAGAATGATGGATATTAAATAGAAGTGACTGAAATATATAATAAAAAACTGGTGGGCCGTATAGGAATCGAACCTATAACCTACTGATTAAGAGTCAGGTGCTCTGCCTAGTTGAGCTAACGGCCCATAAATTATTACGGGAGTGAATTTCGTATCAACTTTAAAAAAGGTTGTCAATTTTTTTTATCCACGTTTTGGATAAAATATTTTTTTCAATACCGTTCTTTACTTCCGCCAGGGAGGGGGTTTTCTCTTTTGTTTTTTGAGCTTTTTTGGATCCTTATTCCAAGCGGCCTCTTTGCTTGTCTTTTTGCGCAGAGATGTTTTTTTATTTTTATCCTTTAGATCCATGATAAAACTGCCGGGAATTTTCTGTTCTCTTTTTTCTGCCAAAGCCTCCTTTATTATGGCAGCTTCCTTTTGTTTGGGCAGGGGAGGACCTGTAAAACAACCTGGCCGGATAGATTCGGCCAGGAATAGGGTGTCGCCGGCCTCATAAAATAGGGTCCCTTTTTCAAGGGATTTTCGGGTTTGGACCGTAAGGAGTATGGGCATCCGGTCTTTTCGTTTCCCCATCCTTTCAGCCATTTCAGGTTCAGATGACAGGATCACACGGCCAAAGCCCATGGGAAATATCCCTTTATCCAGAACAAATGGATAAGCTTTTTTCCTGACACAGGTATAAAGGAGCTTGGGAAGGGTTTGGGCCGGGCTGTACCCGGGCAACTTATCACGATGCGTTGCGCGTATAAAATTGTCTTTGATTTCAATGGGAGGATCAGACAGGGTGATAAGGATTTCATCGATATGGGACCTGCGAATATATGTTAACCCGTCCTCTTCACAGGCAGCTTTTAAAAATTCCTTGATTTTTACAAATCCATCCCGGTCCGGGACCAGGCCGAACTCGGCCGGTTTATGTCCAAGCATATAAGATATAAGCTTTGCCAACTGTTTGGGGGATCTTTGTTGTACCATTTTCAAAAAAGCCTGCTTGACCTGACAAATTGAGTCTGTTATTTTCAATGAAATTATTAGAAAAAGTCAACAGGTTTATTTAACTAAATTGAGCGATTGTCGAGGTTGCCGCAGATACAAGGAAGATGTCGTTCCGCTATAGTCAACTATGCGGGACGACATCTGACGCAGTAGATGCGGTAAGATCGGCAATCCCGAAGGGTTTCAAATATTAAAAATATAAATCAAGATAGTTCATTAAAAATAAAAGATATTTGATCCCCTTTTAAAATTTGAAACGCTCAGTTTAGTTTAAACATGGAAAGGATGATAAGACAATGAATCGAGAAAATTCCAATAAACTTTTTATCCGGGCATTGGATATTATTCCCGGCGGCGTTAACAGCCCTGTCCGGGCATGTAAAAACGTGGGCAACGAACCGATTTTTATTGATTATGCCCAAGGATGCATGATTTTTGATGAAGACGGCAACGGCTTTATCGACTATATTGGTTCATGGGGTCCCATGATTCTGGGGCACAGGCATCCTTCGGTTATTGAAGCGGTCTCTTCTGTTTTGAAAAGGGGCACCAGCTTTGGTGCGCCTACCGATCTTGAGATTACACTTGCGGAAATGGTTGTGGATGCGGTTCCGTCCATGGAGATGGTCCGTATGGTGAACTCCGGTACGGAAGCAACCATGAGTGCGATACGGCTTGCCCGGGGCTTTACAGGACGGGACACCATCGTAAAATTCGACGGCTGCTATCATGGTCATGCCGACGCCCTTTTGGTGGAGGCAGGGTCCGGGGTTGCCACATTGAGTATTCCGGGGAGTTCCGGGGTTCCAAAATCCTTTGTGTCCCATACCTTGTCGCTTCCTTTTAATGACACGGACGGTCTTGTAAAGGTAATGGAGGAGCAGGGTGATAAGATCGCGTGTATCATTGTTGAGCCGGTTGCCGGAAACATGGGGCTGGTGGCGCCCAAGCGCGGATTTTTGGAGACGTTAAGAGAAATTACGGAAAAAAAAGGCAGTCTGCTGATATTTGACGAAGTGATGACCGGTTTCAGGGTGGCCTATGGCGGCGCCCAGTCCCTGTATGGAATTTCTCCGGATATGACCTGTCTGGGAAAAATCATCGGCGGCGGGCTTCCGGTGGGCGCGTATGGGGGCAGGCGGGAAATCATGGAATATATCGCACCCCAGGGGCCGGTATATCAGGCCGGAACCCTGTCCGGCAATCCTCTGGCCATGGCCGCAGGCATTGCAACCCTTACACA
>JBARSG010000094.1:0-2093 GCA_049644625.1 Desulfobacterales bacterium
GTATGCTGTTTTCCGGCCTTAGAGTGCTCATTTTGCCATCAAAATCGGTGCTGTAAGACGCCTCGCTCTCTTTAAGTTGATAAACATCTCTTGTACTGACGACCTTTCTACCAATAGCCTTGAATCCAAGGTCATCCTTCACTTTTTCGACAAAAAATTTGCTGCCGACGGCAATACTCTGCGTCCATTTTGTCTCACGAATATGGCCGTCCCTGCTAAGAACGTCTTCTACCCAGCCCTTGTAGACATTGCTTAATCTGTCACTATTATCAATTCCAAGCAAAGTCATTAACAGCCGCCGGTCAATCAGAGAATATTTCTGGGGAGGCTCTTGTATTTCATTATACCCGCTAAAAGGCCATTCAGATGGATGGCTGACAACCCCGGCTCTGACCATATTTAGGTCGATATAAACCATACAACGGATGAGATGATCGTCATCCTGCACTGCGGTCGCATGATATCGATCCTCCCAAAATGCGCCCTTTCGTTTCTTTCTTAGGTTGTATTCCTGTGCTGTGCGGCCGGCGGTCAATTGTATGGTCTTGGGTAGTACATCTCGCCTACTGTCGTCCTTAACAAGCAAATGGATGTGATTCGATGTGACGGTGTAGTTCAATATCCGGGTTCCGAAGCGCTTTTTTGATTCAAACAGCCATCTTAACCACCGCTGTCTGTCCCTTGCGAATTTCAGCAAAAACTCCTTCTTGTGACATCGATGGGTTATGTGCCAAATCAGACCCGGTATGTAGTATCGGTTTGCCCTTGCCATAAGTATCAAAATTTATGCGATTGACCTTAAAACCGTTTTTTTAGTATGGAAATCGTCACTCTAAGCCCTTAATGTCCCCTCAAAATTATAATTTTATGTGTATTTTAAGCATATTATCTCGGTCCGACCCCAGAGGTTTTGCGCCAAGCAGAGGTTTTGCCGCCAAGAAACTTACCCATCAGGCCGCAAATGTTTTCGGTGTCAAGTGAAGCGCCTGGTTCGGCAGTTTCTTGTGTAATGTTATCAACTTGTTAATAAATTTGGTCGTTTAAATTTTTTGTAATGAGACATAGGGTAGTTACATATCGCACAAGGTTTTTCCGGTTTTTCATCTATTGTAGAACCACAAATTTCACACACATAATAATTGGGCTTCATACTTTCAATTTTCTTAGCTAACGGTCTAAAAAATAATCCAGAATATTTTTTTATATCATTTATCATTTCTTCGTGTTGTTGATGTGATTTCCAGGAATACATGCAATTTATTACAGCTTGATCATGGGACTCGGATGATAATTTTTTAAAAATTTCCGGATAGAATTTGCTTATTTTTTCTAACTCTTTAATAGCTGCAATATTAAGGTTTGCCTTGGTGGCAGCAATAGAAACGGATATTTCTGTTTTTTCTAGAGTTGCGCCTAAAGAAAGAATTAATTTTTGATAGTTATCGGCATGAATTTTCTCAGAAATTGATAAAGCAAAAAAAAGATATGCAATATTCGGGTAATTTTCAGAAAGGGCTTTCTGACAATATCCATCATAATGCTTGCTTGCTATCATCTCTGCCCAATAAGCTTCTTTAAGTATATCAATGGTCAACGGGTATCGTTTATCTTTTTTTTTGTCATCTGCCACCGCAAAAGATTTTAGTTTTACAATAGGATAACAGAAAAAAAGCAGGGCAGAGAAATATAATAGTTGTCTTCTTGAAATCATTTTCTTCTGAAAAATGTTGAATATCCAATCATATAGAAGTTGCCGAACGCCGCGCCTGACCAGCGGGCGCGGTTTTTAGCCCGTCTGCGTCTAGGCGCTGGTTATGCCTTTTTTCCTTTAATTCTTTTAAGATTACCTTCGGGGGTTCCCGAAATGCCTTTTCCTGTTTTCTTTTCAAAATAATTTTTAAAGCTCATTAACTTTTGAGAGAGCTCATGTTCTCCAAAACATAACGAAGCCGTCATAATAGAAATAAGTCCACGATAAAAATAATCGCCGCAATTTTCGGTAAATTCATCTATTCTCGGAGTTCCGGACATACCTGACACATGGAATCTTGGTGGGTTACCACCATACATACCCATAATTTGTGGGGATGCTC
>JBARSG010000095.1:0-3603 GCA_049644625.1 Desulfobacterales bacterium
AAAGATCGCAGATCTCTTCAAGGTATTTGGTGGTATAGAATTTGCCGGCAGGCTGGGACACACGCATGGTGTGAAAATGGGCAACGCCCGGAAACATCTCGGGTTGGTCGCAATACCTGCCGATTACGCCGCCTCCGTAACCGAATACCCCGACGATGCCGCCATGTTTCCAGTGGGTCCGGCCGTGCTTGAAGGAAAGTTCAAGCACCCCCAAAAGATCGTCACAACAATCCTGAGGAACCTGGTATTCAATGTTTCTTTCATTCTTTGCCCTTGATTCAGCCTCCCGCTTAATATCGGTCACAAAACTCGGCCACGGACCGGTTTCCAGCTGATCCAACAAAGGGGTTTCATGTTTTGCCATATTCATTCCTCCATTCATCTTTAGATTTAACTATCCTTTCGATTAAAATAAAACCCTCTCCTATTGGAGTTTTATCGTTCACCTCCTCTCATGATATGTTTATTTTTTACAAGTTTTATCGTTATCTGTCTTTGCCTAAAAATTTTGAGCATTCAAAGAACAAAATAGATTCTATAGAATTAATATTGGTCCTTGTCAATAAAAAACCATGGTTTCACAAGGTTAAAAAAAAATATTCGGAAACTGCTGTAATACTTTTTTTGAGCCGCCTCTCTTTAAATAAATTGCAATAAATTTAATTGGTTTTACGGATATTCTTTGTAATGCTGAATCGCATGATACAGGTCCTCAACATGCTGCTTGAGATACTGTTTGATCACAGGGACCTCCGGAGCCCGTGAATGATATGCCTGAACAATGGAACGGTTCAAATCGAGCAAATCTGCCCGACTGCACGATAAAAGATGTTGCCGGAAACAATAAATCAAAGGCCTGGTAAACGGGCTGATCCGTGGTTTTAAGGCCAGTCCTTCAAAAAAGCCATTCAGGGTTCCTTTTAGCGCAATATTATCAGACCATACGATTTCTCCGACACCGTCCAGCCGGTCCAGGCGCATTCTGACTGCAAGATTTAGAAAAAACACCAGCAATGCTTCCAGTATCCGTTCGGCATCCGGATTTTCATTTTCACTTCCCCTGTCATTTTCAAACAGGGGTCTGTACTGTCTCACGGTGATGAGTTTTAAATCGATCCTGTTATTTTGACATTTTAAAACAAAATCTCCGGCCGCATAATGCCAAAAAAGTATCTGATCAAATGTTTCGACATTGTAGTAACAGGTAAGAATCCTGGCAGCTTGCTTGTAAAGGTTTGTCACTTGATCGGTGGTAAGAAAATAGTTGCCATGCTCATGATCCCAGACCACAATTTTATGTTTTTCATCTGCCGGATCAAGGGAAATATGGAACTCGTTATATCCTTGGAACCACTCCCCTAAAAACATTCCGAATTCATTACCTGCAATAGACACACAATCCTGACCGTAAACCCTGGGCAGAAATGAAAACAAAAAATCTTCATTGAGCTGTTTTAAAAGACCATATTCTCTTTGAATACAACGTTTGCCCGCATCGGAGATAGCGACATTCAATACAAAGGATATTGCTGTCCCGTGTAACATGGTTTCAATCCGGGCCGGATGATAAAATTCACCGTGTTTTTCGAGAAAGATTCTTATTTCTTGGATTTCTTGGGATGTTACCTCTCGATGCATATGTTGTGAAACAGCACGAGTAATGATTTCAGATCTGCCCTGTTCCAGAAAATTTCGAACGGCGGTAAAATAGTCTCCATGGCTCACACAAATACCCGAATCATTCTGCCGTTGCTTTCTGCTCATGGGAAGGAGGGTGTTCCATATCTGGCTGTTTTTTTTGGCAGGATTTTTTTTATGCGACAAAAAATACTTGAATTGCGGTGCGTTGAGCATGGTTAGGTTCTGGAGGTCAAAAAGACTAAATTTTATCCGAATTCTTTCCGAAAAGTTTCGATCTCTTTTAATAGTTCAGGGTCAACTTCATAACCGAGTTCAACCGCTTTATCCACATGTTCTATTGCCAGATCATATTTCCCTTTTTCGAGATAGACAATGGCCAGATTGTTGTGGGCGATTGCAAAGGCCGGTTCGATTTCCAAAGCCTTGAGGTTGGTTTCGATACTTTCGTCAATTAACCCCTTCATTAAGTAAGCATTTGCCAGTGTGGCATAAGCCTGCAAGAAGTTGGGGTTCCACCGTATTGCCTTTTGAAGCGCCCGGATGGCGTCGTCAATTTCCCCTTTTTGCAGATGCACAAATCCGATGTTGCCGTGGCCTTCGGCAAATCCTGCCCGAGCCTTGATCGCCTGCTGGTTGTATGCCATACAGCCGTCAAGATCATCCCGGAGCAGGCAGAGTCCTCCGAGTTGCACATATGCTTCAGCCAGGTTCGGGCTGCAATGGATAGCGGCAAAAAGCTCTTTTTCAGCCTCATCATATTTTTTAAGACCCAGGAGAGCGACCGAAAGATTGTAATGGGATACTCCGCAATCCGGATTTCCGGCGATGGCAACCCGCTGGCGAGCGATATATTCTTCAACGTTTTTTGCTTTTGTCATAATTTATCCTTTAAACAGATTCTATTTTATTGTTAACCGGCTGATGAAAACCGCCTGATAATTATAAGATTTAAAACATTTCAGTTGTGGGGTTAGTATGTCAGCCATTTTGGGTTGTCAAGAAAAAAACAGGTCGAAACGGGTCACAAGACTATTGACAGGTCATAACCATTATAATATAAAGATCGATCTTAATTGTGTGTTTAAAAAAAGAGGACTTTTTACTAATACTTAGAAATTTATCAACAGGAGGTACTCATGGCAGATTTTTATATTAATGTTTTTTTGGATGACGAGAAAACCAAAAAGATTGAAGACGCGGGTTTGGCCGACCAGATTACTGAAATAGAGGGTAAAAAGGCAATTCAGGTGGGTATGACCAAAAAGGAACAGAAGAAACTCGTTAAAGGTTTTGAAGATTTAACCTTCGACGATTCAAATGCATGTGTTCTTCCGGAAGACGGCGAGAATACTTTGCTGAATATTATCTCGCAAACGCAGACGATTGACTGTATGAAGGTGGCAATTATAAAGCTCTATAATCCGCTTGCCGGACGGAGTATATCTGGAAGAGGTTCATCGGGCCGATAGTGTTTCCCTGGTATAACGCGTTATAATCGAGACCCTTGAAAACGTCCGATTTTATTGCCATAATCCGGATCTAAGCAAAAATCGGGGCAATAGGAATGTTTTTCAAGGGTCTCGTACCGATCACATTTTTAATTCCTTCTTTGATTTTCCGTTGTAAAACGGATCTTGAGCCGCACCATCCTTTTTCGATAAATTTCGGTTTGCCTTATTACGCTGTTTCCAAAGATCGCCTAGTTTTCCCTTGACATAACCGCTCACTTTATTTACCTTTTCCGTATACACCGGTATGGACTATACGATGTTTTTAATGGCAAGAACACGAGACCTTTGAAAAATGTTCACTTTTGTTCAAGACCAAGAAAGGCGAAAATTTTAACCACAGGAATACATTGAGTATTTTGAGGATTAAAATTTGAGCCTGACGCCGGAATTGGGCAAAAGGGGACGTTTTGCAAAAGTCTCAACACTTTCTGTTAAAAGGGGGATGTTATGC
>JBARSG010000096.1:0-4881 GCA_049644625.1 Desulfobacterales bacterium
GAACACTTTGAAACGACGACCGTCCACAGCCGAAACTGAAAGCTCCTGGTCTTGTATGACAACCTTGCTGATGTTTTTAGCATCAACCATGTCAAGGAACTCGGTGTAACTGATATTTATTGCAGACTCCGGCTTTTGATCGAAAAGACTATAGAGAACAATTATTAACACTGGAATAATGATCCATAAAGCCAGGTTTTTATTAAAGCGATTCAAATGCTGCTACCTCACGTAAAAAGTTTAATATGATTTAATGATGCAATGAAAATGATTTATAAAGGCGAGATTCAGGATAGCAAAACCATTTCGGGTCTTTTTATGGCTCAGCGCTAGTTAAAAAACAGATAAAAGCAAAATATTCAAAGATCTTGCTTATCCCCTTTCAGAAAGCCCCAATGCCTGTCTGAGTTTGGCGGATACGGCATTGGATATGTCCGGATTTACCTTGAAAAACTCCTTTACGTTGTTTCGCCCCTGGCCCATTCTCTCACCGTCGTATGAATACCAGGCCCCGCTTTTGTCAATTATACCTTCTTCAATACCTATGTCGAGAAGCTCGCCGGTTCGCGATATTCCTTCACCGTACATGATGTCAAATTCAGCCTCCCTGAAAGGCGGCGCCAGCTTGTTTTTGACAACTTTTACCCGTGTACGGTTTCCCACAACCTCCTGGCCTTCCTTGATAGTGCCGATACGCCTGATATCAAGCCTGACAGATGAATAGAACTTAAGGGCGTTTCCGCCAGTGGTCGTTTCCGGGTTCCCGAATACAACGCCTATTTTCATACGGATCTGATTGATGAAAACCACAACAGTCGAAGTTTTGCTGATTATGCCGGCCAGCTTTCTTAAGGCCTGTGACATGAGCCGGGCCTGAAGCCCCATGTGATGATCTCCCATTTCTCCTTCGATTTCCGCCCTGGGAACAAGGGCCGCGACTGAGTCGATAACGATGATGTCTATTGCACCGCTCCTTACCAGCATATCCGTAATTTCAAGGGCCTGTTCTCCTGTATCGGGCTGGGCAACCAGAAGCTCGTCACAATTTATACCGAGTTTGCGGGCATACGAGATGTCAAGAGCATGTTCAGCGTCTATAAAGGCTGCAATTCCCCCCTGTTTTTGGGCCTCAGCAACGGCATGAAGAGCAAGGGTTGTTTTACCGGAGGATTCCGGCCCAAAAATTTCACAGACTCTGCCCCTGGGAAGTCCCCCAGCACCCAGCGCTTTGTCGAGTGCAAGGGAGCCTGTCGGTATTACAGGCACATCGAGAACAGCCTGGCTGCCCAGCTTCATGATAGAACCTTTTCCGAACTGACGTTCGATCTGAGTCATTGCAGCTTCTACGGCCTTTTCTCTGTCCACTTGAATACTCATTATTACCTCCAGGGTATATAGAATAACACCAGTCCAGGCTGGATGCAATATGATTTGGTTTCAAAGGACAGAATTGCTGTAAAATCAATAAAATGATTGCCAAAGTAATCGATAAAAATGTATATGGATGTAAAGAGACTTCTTAATAACTTCGCTTTAACTTATGAATTTAAATAAAGTATTGCAAACCCTGCATCATTTTTTTCCTTAATTCTCAGCTGCCGACAAAGGAGATATAGCCTTGAAAAATCTGATCATACGCATAGCAAAGGCATTGGTTGATCATCCGGAACAGGTAGAGGTTTTGGAGGTGGCGGGTGAACAGATTTTGGTATTAGAACTTAAAGTGGCCAAAGAGGATATTGGGAAGATAATCGGCAAACAGGGCCGGACTGCTCTCGCCATACGGACCATTTTAAGCGCTGCTTCCGGCAAGACAAAAAAACGCACAGTCCTGGTGATTATAGAATAGTGCAATATTGCCTCCTCCCGGTAAAATGGCAACCTTGCTACTTAACTTAAAGCATAAATTTATGCCCAAGAAATATCCTGCCCGCCTGCATGTCCGCTTGTTAATCACTCAAATTATAGAGAACTTCACAGCCCCAAACTTTGTGCCATCGTCAGGAAGGATAAAACTTGTCTTAGAAGGATAAAAAGGGGAAGAAAGAAGGCAAAGTCCATAAGTGCTTGATTCTTGAAACGAGCTATAGGCCGTCCATCTCATCTCGTTTCTGGTTTGATTAACCGTGAAAATTATCAACCCATCTCACAGTCTTCTCCTACCCTGGAAAAGGCGCTTCTTATCAATTAAATAACTTGATTTTATTTATAAACAGAATATCATATGATCGATCAATAAAGGTCTGTCTTTTTTGACTGCCGGTTTCGTTCTGAGGGAAAGATCCATTTTTCAAAAGTGGCGACCTGAAGTTTGAAACAATGAAAATTTATTTGAAAGGAGGACGTCACTATGGCTAATGGTACTGTAAAGTGGTTTAACGACCGAAAAGGGTTCGGATTTATTGAGCAAGAAGACGGGCCGGATGTGTTTGTTCATCATTCAGCAATCAACGCAGACGGTTTTAAATCCCTCAAGGAAGGCGACAGAGTTTCCTTTGACATTGAGCAAGGACAAAAAGGCCCTTCTGCTGCAAACGTCACTGTAATCTAACGTCCTGTTTCTGACTAAAATAACAACGATAGAGCCCTCAGAGTGAAAGCTATGGGGGCTATTTCTTCATAAAAATGATTTTATTAATCAACAATAATAATAATACCCCTTCAAAACTACAGATTCACCCAACATACATAGCATCTTCTTGAAATTGCGATTTACTGCTATAAAACACACGTATCATGTCTATAAAAAATCGTGTGATATCGTTTTGCCGAGCCCCATCCTCATAAATGCCACGCGTTTGTTATTTAAAGGTTATATTCACCATTTTCAAATTTTTCTGATCCATAATTTTCAAATATACGATACGAATCTACACTTTACCTATATATCTAAAAACTTTGTGCACACCAAACCACATAAGATGGCTCTGAAGCAGTGCTTGCCTCATTATTGTTGGAATTGAGCCTGTTTTTAATGATATATTTTCTCAAACACTTGAATAATGGTCTTTTGCTTATTGACTTTTTAATTTTGTTGGAATAACTGCCAAAGAAATAAGGGTTATTATGAGTTAACTCAAGACGAATAAGGGGGAGGACAGATGACAAAAGCTGAATTGGTTGAACAAATGGCTAAAGATGCAGATATCACAAAGGCTGCAGCAGCAGCAGCCTTGGACTCTTTTATGACCAATGTCACAAATGCGTTAAAGAAAAAAGATGGTAAGGTGACTTTGTTTGGTTTCGGTACTTTTGCAAAAGTTCGTCGGAAAGCTCGAAAGGGACATAATCCCCAAACAGGGGAACCTTTGAAAATTAAGGCAAGGAATGCTGTAACATTTAAGGCTGGAAAAAAACTCAAGGACTCTATTTAATAAGTAGTTGATTTAACAAAAAAGGCAGCTATTAGACTTTTAAAAAGTTAATAAACTGCCTTTTTTAATGTTCGGGTGTTCTCATCGGTGGGCGAGGTGTCGATTGAGCGCAGCTAATCATCTAATTTCTGAAAGCAAATCACCAGATTTTTTTGCAGCTTTTCATTCTGAAGCAGCTTGACAAAATGGATCTAGATACTTATTTTTCGTAATAAATTGAGTATCGTAACATTTCTCTTTTCTACTTTTTAACTAACACCGGTTTGAATTTAGCCGGAGCTGGCCTCGCAACAGCCAATCACATTGCGCCCTTTCATTTGTTGATTTATTTCAGAAGATTACATTTTTTATCATTTTTTTCAAGTCAGGCTTAATTCCATCAATTGCATTTGCGATCGCTTTGGAAGGCAGGTTCGAGAAACATATTTTTTTTGTGAAGGAGGAAACACCATGGTAGCTTTGTTGGATAAACGCTATGCGAAACGTCACGGTTGCAATGGAGAAATAATTTGGTCTTATTTCAACAAAAAAGATTACTCCAAGGCACGTGCGCTTAACTTCAGCCGAGACGGCAGCTATTTTGAGACGGATCGGGCTCTCGGTGTAGGGTTGACAGTTCTCATCCGTGTTCTGAATTGCATTGATCACAACGATCGATCCAAAGTCCCTGAGGGCATTCGATGGAACGCCTTGGGCGAAGTCAAATCGTGCCGAGAACTGACCGGCGGGAAGCAAGGTCACTATGGCATTGGTGTTAAGTATCATCCGAATTGACACGCAAATTTCTTCGGTTCATGACTCTATTGGGGTTAAAGCTTTTTCGAAGGGGGTTGAAGCCAGCGCCCATTTGTTTGGTAAGGACACTGTTTATTGTTTTTAGTTAACATTCAACACTTTCATCATATCACATTGATAAAACAGTTGTTTCAAAAAGGAGAATTTGAACCATGAAACTCAGACCATTACAGGATCGAATTTTAGTTCAACGGGTTAAAGAAGAGGAAAAAACAAAAGGTGGGATCATCATCCCGGATACAGCCAAGGAAAAACCAGTTGAAGGCAGAGTGATTGCTGTCGGAATTGGTAAACTCAGCGAAGAGGGAAAGAGAATAGCGCTTGAAGTCCAGAAAGGCGATCGGATTCTATTTGGCAAATATTCGGGTAATGAGATAAAAATAGAGGGTGAAGAATACCTTATCATGCGCGAGGATGACGTGCTTGGCGTCATCGAATAAAAACTAAAATGGAGGTTAAGACAAGATGTCTAAACTAATAAAATATGACATGAAAGCCCGTGAAGCGATGCTGAACGGGGTAAGAACCCTTGCTGATGCAGTTGTTGTTACCTTGGGTCCCAGAGGAAGAAATGTCGTCCTCGACAAATCTTGGGGATCGCCGACGGTCACCAAAGACGGCGTCACAGTGGCTAAAGAAATCGAATTGGAAGACAAATTCGAAAACATGGGCGCCCAGATGGTAAAGGAAGTCGCCAGCAAAACAAGTGACA
>JBARSG010000097.1:0-1741 GCA_049644625.1 Desulfobacterales bacterium
CCTGTCCCCCCATAATATCACCTTTAAGTTGGCAAAAAGTTGAAAGATCCGGTCAATCAAAAAAAGGGGCTTGGCGATAGCGCCATAACCCCTTAAAATCATTGGTACGTCCGGCAGGATTCGAACCTGCGGCCTACGGATTCGAAGAATGAGAATCTGAGTTTCCTAACCTCCTCATTTCATTCTATTATATTGATATTATTTAAAATATAATTCTCTAATTTTTCTGATTTTTGTCGATTTTGGCAGATTTTGGAAATTTTTCCCACACTAATTCCCACACTAAATTAGGTTGAATTTGAGATAATTTGACACATATATTTCAATTGGACGATATCACAGCTTTTGAACCAACTTCAGACCTTGGAATAAATAATAAGTGTTTTATCCATAGTCCCGCAGCAGATAAGCCAAAGATTATAGTTTTTTGGCTCTATTGGCAACAGGATTTTAAGTGGGGATTTATCGAGGCGGGATTATTGATAAAACAAAGATGTACGAAGCCGATTCGCAAACGAGCCGGCACGATATTTCTATATGGGTATTGTATTCATGCCTGCTATTAGAAATAGTTCGCCAAAAGGTATTTTGTGGATTTTTACAGAAGCGATTTAAGATAAACCGCATTATCATTATCCCCATTAGAGTATTCTTTTCTGTAGAACTGGTATCGTTCAAGGGCATTTTCTTAGATCAGGGCGCACCTCTCCTATGTTTTGCCAAATACCCGTTAAAAATATCAGGTTAAGCGACTAGCCAACGGCACAATTGAGGTGGTTTGGCGGTCGCGCACGGCATTTTGGTATTTGTGCAAAAAATTGCATCTTTCCTTTATTGCAGCAGGGACAAATTGTTATGTCTGTTCCCGTAAGCTTTCGCATCATTTCTTCAAGCGAAGCCATTTCCTTTGCCGGTGGAGCGGATAATCCCATCAAGTGCCGTATGGTGTTTAAATTTGCAGTACGGTTACGGTTGGCCAAAAAGCCATAGTGCCGGATTCTGACAAAGCCCTTAGGCAGGCTGTGCAAGAGGAACCTTCGAATAAACTCCACTGCGGTGATGGTGACCGATTCCATCTTGTTTTTCTTCCGGTCTTTGGCGGTGAAGGTCACCCTGCCATCTTTAATGGCTCTGATGCGACTGTTGGCAATGGCCACCCGATGGGTATAGCGTGCAAGATATTCAAGGACATGTTCCGGACTTTTTACGGGATCACGCACACTGACCACCCAGTTTTTCGTATACAATTTGTTCTTGAGGTTCTTATACGCATTGCCGGTAAGGTTAATCTTTTCATTCAAACAGGCATGGCTCATACGCTCTATGAACTTGCCCCTGAATACCAGAGATAACGCTTTTTCGTTAAAGAGATAATTGTTTCTTACTGATATCCATCTCTTCTTATCTTTGGACACAACGCCTCCGGCCACAAGGCAGTGCAGATGAAAATGGGCATTGAGCTTTTGGTCCCAGGTGTGTAAAATGGCCAAAAAGCCTGGGGTGCCGTTGAGATCATTTTCGCCAAAGGACAGGAGGGTTCTCGATGCCGCCGAAAAAAGGATGTTGAGCATCACCTTTTTATTGTTTGAGATGATGGTGTTCAGCTCATGCGGTAGGGTGAAGACAACATGGAAGTAGTTGACCGGTAAAATCTCGTCTTTTCTTTTCTCAAGCCATCTTTCCCGCGGCATATGCTGACATTTGGGGCAGTGACGGTTGCGGCAGGAATGATATGTTATGC
>JBARSG010000098.1:0-1573 GCA_049644625.1 Desulfobacterales bacterium
ATGTTCAAATTGTTGCGTCTGAAATTACGACTAAACCTTCATATCACGTTGAAATTACGTATACAGTTCAGGAGTTCTGAAATGAGTTCCCACATTCTTGTAACCGGCGGGGCAGGATATATTGGAAGCCATACGTGCAAGGTTTTGGCAGAAGCGGGATATGTTCCAATAGCATATGATAATCTTACAACGGGAAATAGGTGGTCTGTTAAATGGGGGCCATTGATCCAGGGCGATCTGGCCGATAGTGCCCTTCTTCGACAAGTGATTCGAGAATATTCCGTTTCCGCTGTAATCCATTTTGCGGCCAACGCATATGTGGGCGAATCTGTTGTAAATCCAAGGAAGTACTTTGAAAATAATGCTTCAAACACATTGAATTTGCTCGGCGCCATGCTGGATACGGGCATCAATCACATCGTATTTTCATCAACATGCGCAACTTACGGAATGCCAAGCAAAATTCCCATATCTGAAAGTGAGACGCAAGAGCCGATCAATCCTTATGGAGATTCCAAGCTGTTTATCGAGCGAGTGCTTCGATGGTATGCCGATGCATATCGTTTAAACTGGACGGCGCTTAGATACTTTAACGCTGCCGGGGCGGATTTGGAAGGTGAGATCGGCGAACACCATGATCCGGAAACACATCTGATCCCCCTCGTCATACAGTCTGCGCTGGGTTATCGGCCAAAGGTAGCAATCTATGGGATGGATCATCCCACCAATGATGGTACTCCAATCCGGGATTATATTCATGTAATGGATCTCGCAGAAGCTCATGTCCTGGCTTTGGAATACTTACGGAGAGGTGGGAAAAACGGTCCGCTTAATCTAGGAACCGGGTATGGTCATTCAGTACTGGAAGTGGTTGCAGCAGTGGAACGGATCAGCGGTCTGAATATTCCGTTCCGGCCGGATCAAAAACGTCCTGGTGACCCGCCGGTGTTGGTTGCGGACCCATCGCAAGCACATCAAACCATCGGTTGGATTCCCAGATATCAAGATATTCATGAAATCGTCGAGACTGCCTGGAAGTGGCATAAAGAAAAAATAAATGCTTACATTTAAAAGTTTAAAATGCCTAAAGTGACCTAAAGTTTACCCAGTTTAATGCCTTATCTTATTTAACCGGGGTGCCTAAAGTTATGGAATCAACAAAAACCGAACAACAACATATCCATCTTGTGACTTCTGAAAAAGATACTCCAGTGCGACCCCAGGTCAAGGGGAAGTTCTTCTATGTGGGGGACGAGAAGTTATACCTCCGTGGTGTGACGTATGGTACTTTTCGGCCGGATGATTCCGGGAATGAATTCCACAATCCCGAAGTTGTCGAAAAAGACTTTGCCCAGATGGCGGCTAATGGCATCAATGTTGTCCGAATTTACACTCCCCCCCCAACATGGCTTTTAGACATTGCATTAAGAAGCGGACTGTATGTTATGGCAGGGTTGCCATGGGAACAGCATGTGACATTCTTGGATAGCAGAAAAACTGCCAGGAGCATTGAAAATCGCATTCGGACAATGATCCGAGAATTTGCCGGCCATCCAGCTCTTCTCTGTTATGT
>JBARSG010000099.1:0-3289 GCA_049644625.1 Desulfobacterales bacterium
GAGTCGATCTGTCAATACTGGAGAAGTGCCCTTTCAGGGCAAACGCATTTGAATCCCAATACAGGGAGAACGCTCCACGACGGCGCTACGCTGCACCGAAATCAAATGCGTTTACCCTGAGTGCTGAAAGAAGTGTACTTTCTGAATCCTTCAAACACTGAAAAAAAATGTCAAGATGGGATAAACCGTAAGAAAATTATCGATAATGTATTACGGCTTTAAATTTTTGACATTGTTATTCTATTTATAGTCGGATTAACTATTTTTAAAATTGTCTTGACAACTTGACCAATATTTGTCAGCATATATTTATGCTGAATTCAAAGTCTCCTATTCCATTATACCGCCAACTGGCGGATATCCTGCTGGCCAAAATACGTTCGGGGAAATACCCGTCAGGGTTAAGGATTCCGTCGGAAAACAGTCTTGCCGTGCGTTACGGTATCGGCCGGCCCACGGCAAGGCAAGCCACCGATTTACTGGTTCGCAAACGAATTCTTATCCGAAAGCGAGGCTCAGGCACCTTTGTTTGCAAAGATCAAAAAGAGGTTGATCTTTTTTCACTGGCGGGAACGCTCTCATCTTTTCATAAAAAGGGGATATCGGTTGCCACATCTATTTTGCAAAAGATCACGTTAAAGTCGATTGGAGACGATCCGGAAAATCCTTTCGCCAATAAAAAGGCATATTTTTTTTCCAGGCTCAGCCGGGTTGATAAGGTACCTGTCCTTGTCGAGGATATTTATCTGCACGAAACCCTGTTTGCAAAGATAGACAGAATTGACCTGTCGGGCAGATCTCTATCACAGATTGTTGATGAAAATTATTACATGCGGCCCATTGGCGGAAAACAAAACTTCAGGTTAGGCTATGTAACCGGGAAAAGAGCCAAGAGTTTACAGGTTGCACCGGGCACCCCGATTCTTACAGTAAAACGGTTCCTGCACTTTGAACAGGCAAAAAACGTCATTTATTCAGAACTTTATTGTAGAACAGATCAGTTTGTTTTTTCACAGGAATTGGGCGCTTATTTGTAAATTTTATGAGTTATGCTTTTTGTGGCAATATTTTTTTCTTCTCGCCACAAAGACACCAAGACACTAAGAAAGAATAATAAAATAAAATCCTTTGTGTCTTTGCGCCTTTGTGGCAAATAATTTTTTGGTTCCGGTTTATCCGGGTTAGGAAAGTTTAGATATGAAAGATAGAGGATACTATGAAGGATTCGGGGGAGCTTTTCTTCCTGAAATTCTTATCGCCACCTTTGATGACCTTGTCGAAACCTTTCAAAAGGCAAAAGATGACCCCGTGTTCTGGAAAGAATATGTTGATATCATGTCAACTTATTCCTGCAGGCCCACACCCATAACCTTTGCTGAAAATCTTACCCGGCATTTCGGAGGTGCGCGCATTTATGTTAAAAGAGAAGACCTTAACCACACCGGAGCCCACAAGGCCAACAATGTTATGGGGCAGGGGCTTTTGGTAAAACGGATGGGAAAGTCCCGGGTTATTGCAGAGACCGGTGCCGGCCAGCACGGAGTGGCCACTGCCACCATGGCCGCACGGTTTGGATTCAAATGTACAATCTATATGGGCGAAGTGGATGTCCGGAGGCAGCGCCCCAATGTTTTCTGGATGGAGCGATTGGGCGCAGATGTCGTTACCGTACGGGAAGGGACCCGGATCTTAAAGGATGCCATTAATGAGGCATTTCGTGACTGGGTGACGAATATGGATACCACACATTATGTGCTGGGAACCGCCTGCGGTCCGCATCCTTTCCCGGAAATGGTCTCTTTTTTGCAATCGATAATCGGGAAAGAGGCCCGCAAACAGATTTTGGAAAAAGAAGGCAGGCTGCCTGCCCGTATTTATGCGTGTGTGGGAGGGGGGTCAAATGCACTGGGGATATTCAAGGCTTTCCTGGATGATCCGGTTGAGCTTGTAGGGGTTGAAGCCGGGGGAAAAGGGCTGCACACCGGCAAACACGCTTCACGCCTTTGTTCCCAAGATGCAAGCATCGGTGTGGCCCAGGGGTATAAGACATATTTTTTGCAGGACAATGACGGCCAGATGAAAGAGACCCACAGTGTTGCAGCGGGATTAGATTATGTGGGTGTTTCACCGATTCTGGCGCAATTTGCAGAAAGCGGTCGTATTCGATTCGAATCAGCAACCGACAGGGAGGTCGTAGATGCCCTCTCGCTTACGATTCAAAAAGAGGGGTTGATCCCGGCCTTAGAGTCTGCCCATGCCTTTGCACAGGCATTTAAGGAGGCACCGGCCATGTCCAAAGAGGATATTATCCTGATCAATCAATCCGGCAGAGGAGACAAAGATATTTTTACCGTTGCCGATGCATTTGCCGACCCAAAGTGGCAGGAATTTATCAAGGAAAAAGCAGAGGAATATCATGGTTGAATCGTATCTAAAAAACAGGCTCAAAAAAAAAGAGATCCTGTTAATGACACATATCGTTCTGGGTTACCCCACATTCGATGATAGTTTCAAAATCATAGAATCCATGGTCAACGCAGGTGTGGATCTGATGGAGCTGCAAATCCCGTTTTCCGAACCCATTGCAGACGGCCCGGTAATTCTGCACGCCAATCAAAAGTCTCTTTCAAGGAAGACAACCGTTCAAAAATGCATGGATTTTGCCCAAAAGGTTACCGGAGCTTTTGATATTCCATTCCTTTTTATGAGTTATTACAATATTCTTTTTAAATACGGGGTCGGCAGGTTTACCGAGGCAATGGTCCAAAACGGTATTAAGGGTGCTATTGTGCCGGATCTTCCTCCTGAAGAGGGAAGGGACTACCTCGAAGCCATGGAAAAACAAAACCTGGTTCCGATCTTCATATTTTCTCCAACCACGCCGGATGAGCGGATGAAATATCTTGCCTCCTTTGGAAAGGGATTTATTTATTGCGTGGCCAGAAAAGGGGTGACCGGTGTGTATACGGATTTTTCCGAACACCTGAAAAAATATCTTGCTCGATGCCGGAAAGCCACAGATCTTCCTCTGGCCCTGGGTTTTGGTGTGAAAGAGAAAAAAGATGTCGATTTTCTAAAGGGAAAAGCCGATATCGCCGTAGTGGGATCGCAAACCATCCGGCTGGTTGATAAAGAAGGAGTTGGCGCTGTGGGTGAATTTATCAAAAGCCTGAGGTAAGCGCGGTCTATTCCACACAAATAACCAAAAATCAGTGACCCGTAACGAGTAAACCCAGAACCTCAATCTAATAATCAATAATCAATTGTTAATTATTAATTGTTAACCATT
>JBARSG010000100.1:0-2818 GCA_049644625.1 Desulfobacterales bacterium
TCCTATTTTGGACCCTACCGCACCGGCTTCTGCCACTCTTTGGCAAAAATTCCTGCGATTCGGTCGATCTGACCGGGATCTATTTTCAGGGCTTTGGCCACTTCTTGGTACAGCGTTTTACGGTCACTGTTTTCGGCATCCACGAGGCTGTTAAGGTCCCTTTTCTCCTTGAGGTTCAACCCGCCGGTATCTGCCACGGAGAGATAGCCGCCGCCCCCTTCGTTCAGGGCGCTTTTCTGGTAGTACGGTTTCAATGCTTGGAAACGGGCTTTCATTTTTTCTTTCAGGGCGCGAATGGTGGGATTGGAAACGGTGGTCACGTCATCCGCCCATGCACTGGCGGGAGACAAGGCGAGCCTGACCTTAAAAGAAAATCCTTTATGGTTTTTGGACTGATTTTCCTTTTGAGGGGGCTTTTTGCCCCGGATATCATTCACAATATCCCCGGCAACGGATTCAACCTTTTCTGCCGGAAAATAGATATTTATGGTCACGCAGGCAAACAGGGTTATCATCGCGAATACCATTGCCATCCACACGGGTTTTTGAAACATTTTCATATAAACCTCCCTCCGTCATTTGACAACCGGCCCCCCCTTGGAGCCGATCCTTTTGATTCTTTTAACCATATCCTTAAAACTAATACGGTTATCCGGATTTTGATTTACAACATCCACCCCTGAAAAGCTACCTCTTTTTACAAGATACTCTGTGCCGCCTTCTCTAATGGTGCCGTTGACTGTGAACACATCGTTTTCCAGATTGGCCTGGATACCGATCTTTTCATAGGGAAATTTTTTGAAAAAAGAGGCAAAGGCACCCGCCAACCCCATAAAGGGGCTCTGTCCCCCGCCAATCTGCGCAATGTTTTCCACGGCCTTAACGCTGATTTTTTGGGAAATTCCCTTTTTTTGAACCGTTTCCAGTAAAAGATTGAATCTCTGGGGTTGGCCGTAGGCCATCTCAAAATCACGAAGTTGACCCTTCAGGACCCCCTCTATCGTTCCGAATGCGGTATTCGTTGTCATTTCGGACAGCAAAAGATCCTCCCATTTTACATTGAGCTTAAAGACCGGTGCTGACGTAAAAACCCCCGAAGCTCCCAAATCGGATAAAATGATTTTGCCTTCGAATACTTCGGCTTTGAGTTCCCCCTGGCTGGTAACGGCGTGATTTTCGTATCGGATGGGGTTTAGCGTACCGGTTAAGGTACCCGCCAAGGGATGCATCCAGATTTTTGATAAGAGGGGTTGAAGCTTTATTTCGTCACATTCCAGACGGGTATGGATGGTAAGATCCGGACCAAAGAGTTTTTCGACCTGCACGGATCCCAATCTAAAATCCCCGCCGGGAACCTGTATCACGGTCGGAGATTCCACGGATATCCGGTTCGGACCTGCATCCAAAAAAATGCTTAGCGGCTGTTTCGGTAACAGGGGAATTGTTATGGATTCAACCTCTAACTTGCCGCTTAGCGTCTTAACAGGGGTTTTGGCGACTCCGTTTCGGTACCAGACGGGCATATCAACGAGAATGCCTTTTAGGGCGATACCCTTCTCCGGCAAAGAAAAATTGCCCCCAAGCCACCCGAAACGCCCCTTAACTTGCCACGCATCCTGAAATCCGTTTATCCGGAATTCAGCAGAAACGATTCCCTCGGTCTCAAGGGTTGCCAGAAAGGGTTTTTCAGTTTTATAGGGTTCCTGCAAAAAATGATGAAATATCGGTTTCAAGGGCACCTTCGGGAGGATCACCGTGAAATCGGCATCCGCTTTGGACGGACCCTGCTTAAAAAATCCATGGATTTCAAGGGGCAGGATACCCGTCAGGTCGAATCGAAGCTTGGAAAGTTTTATCAATCTTTTTTGAAGATCATAGGTCCCGTTGCAGGACGTGACAATGGGGTTTCTTTTCAGGTTCAGATAATAACGATCATAAAGGGCTTCACCCGCCCGGGCTTCCAGATCGGCGGCAAAAGTCATCCTGGAACGCTTTAAATCCACAACACCTTCGATCCCCGTGCTCAGGGAAATTTTTTCCCCTATTATGCTCCCATCCTTGTTTTGAAAGACCAGATCATTAAAAGCCAGTTTTGCACGCATCTGCCAGGGTCCGGTCTGGGGTCCTGTGACGTTGATTTGGATGGAATCATGAACCTTAAAATTCCAATCGGTGGGAAGCAGATGGTAAGCGGCGGCTACATGGAGAAGCTCGGTATCATTCCCTTGAACCGCCAGGCTTAGGTTGCGTTCCTGTAGACGAATGGCAAGTAAAATATTTTTCAAACCAACAGCGTCGAATCGGACCTCCGGGAGTACAAAAGATCTTTTTTCTGTGTCAATACGGCCATCCGGGATATGGACGCGGATATCTCCGATCAGAACGTCCCGGGTTCCGGTGTTAATCTTTGCCTTGGGGATTTGTACGGTTACATCCGTGATCTCGATCACAGGATACCGGCTTGAAATCCCCTCTGCCTTGATACTGATATCCAAAGGCGGCAGAAGCGTATCCGTCTTTTCCATCACGGACAGGCCGCCAATATGAAGTTTCAAGGGAGCAAGGGCGGTTCTTCCCTGTTTCATGTTATAGGCAAATCCCGTTTCCATGGACAAAGATTCAGCGCCGGTCACGGATACGGGCAATGATCCCATCTTTTTTAAATCAGATCCCAAAGCAATACCTTGGCAACGGACGTTAAGCTTTTCCACATCGAGATCTTTGGGGCCGTGGCGATACGTAAATTTTGATACCACGTCCATCCTTTGGATCCCCAGTTCCGAGTCTTGGAGTCTCATGTCTTGAGATTGAAGCGTGC
>JBARSG010000101.1:0-1517 GCA_049644625.1 Desulfobacterales bacterium
TGATTAAACAGATAATCGTTTTTGCAAGCAATCCATCGTGAGCAGTCATCTGAGACGGCCCCGCCTGGGATCAGGCAATGAAGATGAAAATGGGCATTGAGCAACTGATCCCAGGTATGCAAAATGGCAATAAATAACCCAGCTTGCCGACCAGTCCGTTTTGCGGATTTCTGCCAAAGACATGCAAGGTCTCCGATACCGATTTAAACAGAATATCAAGCATAACCGCTTTATTGGATAGAATAAGTGGGTTTAACTCATGGGGCAAGGTAAATACGTTATGAAAGTAAATAACCGGCAGAAGCTCTGCCCTTCGAGCTTCAAGCCACCGTTCCCGTGGTATATTCTGACACTTGGGACAATGACGATTACGGCATGAATTATACATAATACGTTCGGTGCCACAATGATCGCACTGTTGAATATGCCCACCAAGATACGCTGTTCTGCAATGGAGCATGTCATAGACGATCTTGTAGTGCTCAGGGGAAAGGCAATGGGTTTGCTGATAATCGACAATATGCTCACGAAGAATATGGGCGACCTCTAAAGAGGGCTTTCCGTCATGTTTAGTTTTGTGAGTCATCTTTATCCCCTCCATTGGTTGTGTCAGGATTAAACAGATCCAATGGGCTTGGGATCTTTGCAAGGGTCTCACGGCTCACATGCAAATAAATCATGGTTGTGGTAAGCCGTGAGTGGCCCATAAGCACCTGAATCTTACGAATGTCATAGCCGGCTTCCAACAGATGGGTAGCAAAGGAGTGACGCAGGGTGTGTACGCCGGCACCCCTGTTGACACCGGCTTTTTTCCTGGCCTTTTCATAGACCAAACGGATCGTTTCATAAGTAAGAGGGTTTCCCTTCCGCTGTGATGGGAAGAGTAAAATCTTAGGGCGATAGGTCTTATAGTATTGGCGAAGCTCCGGTAAAAGTTTTTTGGAAAGAAGGGTATAGCGCTGTTTGCCACCTTTGCCGGTAACCTTTATGAGCATCCGTTTACTGTCGATATGCTCGTGTTTTAGATTAAGGACCTCACTTGCCCGAAGCCCGGCGCTATAGATTGTCATCAGCAAAAGCCGGTGCTTTAAATTGTTTGTTGACTTAATAATGCTCCAGATCTCTTGTTGACTTAAAACCGTTGGGAGCTTTCTGGGGGTTTTTGCAAATGAACAACTGGGGGATAATTGTTCATCGGCAACAACATGATTGTAGAAAAATCTCAAACCAGTGATGACGCTACCTACAGTTGTCAAAGCATTTTTCTTTTCTTTCTTTAGATGGAGCAGATAATCCTCAATCATGCGTTTACTCATTTCATCCGGTGATTGCATATAATGTTTTGCCAGTCCGTATACCGCCTGTAAATAAGACCTCTGGGTGTTTTCAGATAAATTCCTCAGGTCCATCTCTCTGATCATTTTTCACGCAATTCAGTCATAAAATACCTCCTTTATTTAAGGGTTAAGGTTAAAAGATCAGAGGTATCTTATATGATCAAAACGGATGGAAAAAAC
>JBARSG010000102.1:0-8016 GCA_049644625.1 Desulfobacterales bacterium
GTGCTAAAGCCCTTCAAACAGTCAGTCGGTTTCCAAGAGAAACACGCCGTCGCTACGCTGCACCGAAATCAAATGCGTTTACCCTGATTGCTTGTTGGAATAAAGAAAATTCTTTACACGTCAAGGGGTGCTGATATATTAGTCCTTCATAACACCATACGGAAAAATAGAAAATGTAATATCAAGTTTAAGGAAGGTACCATGCACAAATTACTCACGGAACATCCCGGTCTGAAAATGCTGCTTTTGGGCAACGAAGCCATTGCCCGTGGGGCGGTTGAGGCCGGAGTCGCTGTTGCAACAACATACCCCGGAACTCCCTCTTCAGAAATATCAACCAATTTTTTCCAGATATCCCGGGAAAGCAACCTCTATTTTGAATACAGCACCAATGAAAAGGTTGCACTTGAAGTGGCGGCCGCTACGGCAAATTGCGGCGTCCGCAGCATGTGTGTCATGAAGCACGTGGGAATGAATGTGGCTGCGGACGTTTTTATGACTCTTGCGTACATTGGCGTTAAGGGGGGGCTTGTTATTGTTACGGCCGATGATCCGTACATGTTTTCGAGTCAGAACGAACAGGACAACCGTTATTATGGCAAGTTTTCAGGTCTGCCCGTGGTGGAACCGTCTTCGGTGCAGGAGGCCAAAGACATGGTTGCTTATGCTTTTGATATTTCAGAAAAACTTCAGCAACCGGTTATCTTCAGAACGACAACCAGAATAAATCATTCCACTGCTCCCGTGGTTTTTGGCAAAATCAAGGCGGCCAAAACCAGCGGTGATATTTCCAAGGATCCGTTTAATCAGGTGCCCGTTCCTGCTGTTGCCAGAATTCTTCATGCAAGACTGCTAAGCAAACTTGAGATCGCTGAAAACATGTCTGAAAATTCAGAGTACAATTTCATCATGGGCAACGGTGCCTGGGGAATTATATGTAATGGGGTAAGTTACAACTATGTGTCTGATGCAGCCAAAGATCTGAACATAGAACATCGAGTTAAGATATTTCGGATCGGATTTTCGCATCCCATGCCCCGAGCCATGATCAAAGGGTTTTTAAAAGAGTGTGAAAAAGTGCTGGTTGTGGAGGAAGGCGAGCCTTTCATGGAAGAAACGGTCAAGATGTTGGCACAGGAGGAAAAATTAACCCTTCCTATTTTGGGGAAAAGTCAAAAATATTTCTCACGACTGTATGAATTCGATCCCGCCCTGGTAAGACAATCCATGGCAACCTGTTTTGATGTGGCGTATACACCGGCCAAGGTTCCGGATCTTTCGGATATTCCTGAAATTCCGGAGCGCCCGCCCAACCTTTGTGCCGGATGTTCTCATCGGGCCACCTTTTATGCGGTAAAAAAGGCCTCGGAGGGTATGGATACAATTTGTCCCACGGATATCGGCTGCTATACCCTCGGATTCCTGCCGCCCCTTGCCATGGGAGATTTTCTGATATGTATGGGAGCTTCTGCAGGAGTATCCTGCGGTTTTTCAATAAAGACCGGGAAAAAAGTCATTTCTTTTATCGGAGATTCCACCTTTTTTCATTCCGGAATACCCGGGTTAATTAATGCCGTCTATAATAACCATAATTTTACCCTGGTAATTCTTGATAACGGTACCACCGCCATGACCGGGCATCAGCCTAATCCCGGAGTTGATATGAAAAAACTGAACATAGACGGGTATGGAATGGTGTCTATCGAAGAAATCGTCCGGGCTGTGGGGGTATCCCACGTTACGGTTATCCGGCCGTACCGGGTTAAAAAGAGTATCCATGCCGTCAAAGAGGCCCTGAACTTTAAAGGGGTTTCGGTGGTGATATCCAAAGAAATGTGTACGCTGTATGCGAGAGGTCTAAAGAAAGCCCGGGGCAAGCCTTTTTTTGTTAGTGACAAATGTAAAAATCATAAAGATTGTATTAATGAGCTCGCATGCCCGGCCTTTTTCATAGAGGAAAACCGGGTTAACATCGATCCTGTCATGTGTTCGGGGTGTTCAGTCTGCGCCCAGATCTGCCCGGAGCATGCAATTTTGCCCATTAGGGATACAAAGTAAACGTTTACGGGTTAAGGGTTTAGAAATTGTGTATCCGTTCACAGGGTCTTTGAATTAATGGAAATTCCAAATAACAAAAAAAATACAATGACCGAAATTCAAAATTCGAAACCGTATGATCTTGAAGCAAGACAGACGAATTGAAAAAGATATTTTTATCAATACTGGAAAAATCGGAATAGTTAAAATGAATACAACGAGATTAATAATAGTGGCTGTGGGCGGACAGGGAAATCTTTTGGCTTCCAGGGTTATCGGAGAAGCCGCACTCCTTTCAGACATCGATGTGCGCATGAGTGAAATACACGGCATGGCTCAAAGGGGTGGAGTGGTTGAATCCTCAATTGTGTTTGGAGATGCTCAAAGCACCGTAATTTCGGACGGTGAGGCCGATGTGCTTTTAGGGTTCGAGCCCTCGGAAACTCTGCGGGCTTTAAATAAATGCAATTTAAATACGGTTGTTATTACAAATCTGGCCAAGCTTCCGTCTTTTACGGTGACTACGGGAAAAAGTGTTTATCCGGATCTGGATGTGCTCCAAGAGTTGATTCGGAAGAAAACGGCAAAGCTTATTGCCTTTGATGCAGCGTCCATGGCAATCAAAGCCGGAAATGTCTTGTCCGTAAATATGGTTCTGCTGGGCGCCTTGATTCAAACCCATATCGTTCCTCTGTCCGCCGAAAATGTCAAAGAAGCGATAATAAAAAGAACCCAAAAAGCTTTTGTTGAGTCCAACTTAAAGGCTTTCAATCTCGGGTTCTCCGCCGCCCAAGGACTCGGATAATAATAAGTTTTACAGTTGCGTGTATGCTTCAAGAACTCTCCATTAGAAACTTTGCAATAATCGATGATCTTCAGATATCCTTTTCAGACGGACTGAACATTCTGAGCGGTGAAACCGGCGCCGGCAAGTCTATCATCATAAATGCGGTCAATCTTTTGCTTGGAAGCCGGGCAAATGCCGGGCTCATTCGTACGGGTAGCCAAACAGCGGAACTCGAAGCATTGTTTCAAATTGCAGCGAAAAGCACCGTCGCCGGCATTATGGGAAAAAACGGTTTTCATCCCGAGGAAGGACTTCTGATCAGAAGAATTGTTTCTCGCAAAGACCGCCACCGTGTTTATATCAACGGACATCTTGCCACCACTCAAACGCTGAATTTGATAACCGAGAATCTTGCAAGCATATCCGGGCAGCATGCTCATCAGAGACTCTTAAAAGAAGAGAATCAGCTGGAGATAATTGATCAGTTCGGAGATTTGATTTCCTTGCGGGATGAGGTTTCCGGGTGTTTTCATGAAATAATTCCGCTGATCCGGAACCTCAAAAACCTGAAGGCTAAAAAGGCCCGTCACGCTGAACACGTTCAGTTGCTTGAATTCCAGCAAAAAGAGATCCGGCAGGCATCCATAACTCCGGGAGAAGACGTGGCGCTTGAACAGGAACGGATACGTCTGAAAAACGGAGAAGAACTTTTTCAGGCGGTTCACAGCAGCGTTGAAGCGCTTTACAGTGCACAGGGTGCGGCTGTTGAACGCCTTGTAGCGGTGAAAAAAGATCTTGAAAAAGCTTCCCGCATAGACCCCGCCCTCGTCCCAAAAACAGAACGTATTGCCGAAGCAGTTATTTATCTTGAAGATATTGCTGAAGCGCTTAGAACTTACCTGAACAATATACAGATCGACGAAAACCGTCTTGAAGCGGTTGAAGCGCGCCTTGACACCCTGGCCAAGCTCAAGCGCAAATATGGAACGTCTCTTGAAGATGTACTTCTGCAACTCGAATCCATAGACCGTGAGCTTTCAGGAATCGATAATCTATCAGAGGATATCGCTGATACTGAAAAAAAGCTTTCCTATCTGCACGACAAACTGGTCAAACTGGCCATAACCCTTTCAACCAAAAGGAAAAGCACGGCGGCGACACTTGCCAGAAAAGTGGAAAAAGAACTCGGCACCCTTAAGATGTCCCAAACCAAGCTTGAGATTTTCTTTGGAATCGTACCTGTGGATGAACATACAGATACCTATCTTGCAACCGAAGAGAGCGTCATCACTGAGACCGGAATCGACCGCATAACCTTCCTGATTGCTCCGAATGTGGGAGAGCCGCTCAAACCCCTCAATAGTATTGTGTCCGGCGGGGAACTTTCACGGGTTGTTCTTGCGTTAAAGGCCATACTGGCCAGGACCGAAGCGGTGGAGACCATTGTTTTTGATGAAGTTGACGCGGGAATCGGAGGAAGCGTGGCAGAGATCGTGGGGAAAAAGCTGTCATCCCTTGCCCGTCACCATCAAATCATCTGTATTACTCATCTGCCTCAAATCGCAAAGTTCGGCGACCATCATTTCAATATCTCAAAGCATGTTGTCCGGGGGAGAACCAGAACAACCATAAACCGTTTAACCGAGTCGGAACGTGTCAAAGAGATTGCCAGGATGCTCGGGGGGGAAAAAATTACCCGCGCCACTCTTAATCATGCCCATGAGATGCTGAATAAAATAGTTTGAAATACCATGACTTTTTATAGCATTCCGCCATTTTTGACATTATGCTGCTTTATCGGGCTCGCCGCCCTGGCTATTTTCTATGGCCCCAGAACAAAAACCAACTTGCTTTTTTTTACGATCTGCATCCTCGGGTCCTTTCTTTATATCGACATACTTTTCGCCTTCAATGTCACATCGGGAAAAACCGCTCTTTGGGTCAGTCGTACGGATCATTTTTTTATTGTGTATCTATTCCCCGTATACATTCACTTTTTTCACACCTATCTTAATATTTCTGGGCGAAAATGGCTTGTCCGGGGTGCATATGCCTATGCATTTATTCTGATGTGCTCTACGCAAACACATCTTTATATAGAGTCCATGCAGAAACATTATTTCGGTTATTTTGCAAAAGGCGGAATTCTTTATCCTTTTTTCGGACTGGCAGGGCTTTTTGTTACCATATATGTCTTGATACAGTTATTTAATGCAATCCGTAAAGAGAACAACAGTTCCCATAAAAACCGACTTAAATATCTGTTTACCGGATTTGGCATTATGGGCCTAATGAACGGGTTGGATGTCTTTCCAACATATGGGTATTCGGTATATCCACCCGGGAATTTAAGTTTTCTTCCTCTTATTGTTTTTGCTGTCGGACTTTTCAAGCACGATCTTCTTGACATGGGAATATTGATCAAAAAGAGCCTTATCTATTCACTGTTGACCGCATTTCTGACCTGCTTATATGCTCTGATAATCATTATGGCGGATAATGTCTTTAAAAATTTTAATTTTTCAGATTCCATTTACTTCCCCATATGCTTTTTTCTTTTAATCGCTTTTGTTTTCGGACCGTTAAAATCAAAAATACAGATCGTTATCGATGGCATCTTCTACAAAGGCAAGTACGATTATCAGAAAACCATTAAACGGGTCAGCCAGTTGATCGTATCCGTGCTCGATTATGAGGAGATCGGCAAACTTCTGATGGATACGGTTGTTGATACCATGAAGGTTCGTCATTGTGCTCTTTTTTTGAGGGATACATCCGGATTGAGTTTTATAAATTTCTCCACCCGCGGGGAACCCATTGATCAGGAGCGATCCATTTTGATAAACAACGACACTTGTGTGATCAAATTTATGAAAAATCAGCGCCAGCCCGTTATAAGGAAAAATCTTAAGCAAAAAACTTCAGCGCCAGAGATACCGGATGTGCTCAAAGATATGGATGGGTTGGGCGCAGAAATTGTTCTTCCGATGATCTTTGAAGAAAATCTGAACGGATTTATTGTTCTGGGGGAGAAACTTTCCGGGGATCTTTTCACACGTGAAGATATGGATCTTCTTGAGACACTTGCCGGACAGAGTTCACTTGCTGTTGAGAATGCGCGTTCCTATAAGTTGCTTAATGATCTGAAGGAGAATCTTGAAAAAAAGGTCGAAGAAAGGACCACAGATCTGAAACACGCTCTGTCTGAAAAGGAGCGGACCCAGGAAATGTTAATCCGATCGGAAAGCCTTGCCGCAATCGGACAATTGGTTGCCGGCGTTGCCCATGAATTGAACAATCCGTTGACAACGGTTACAAGCCTGGTACAGGCCACCATAGAAGATATTGAGCAATGGGATGAACAGCAGCCTTTTGACCCGGACTTGATAGACGATCTAAAGTTTGCCGATAAGGAGCTTGGCCGGGCCAAGTCAATTGTGGCAAGTCTTTTAGGGCTCTCCCGGCAGACCCAGACCTATTCGGAAGCGGTGAGCATCAATTCGGTTGTAAAAGATGCGTTACGGATTATGCACAACCAGTACAAACATCACGGTCTTAAAATCGTGGAAAATTATGACCGGGACCTCCCGGATATTCAGGGAAATTTTGCCAATTTGGGTCAGGTTGCGCTGAATATTATTCAAAATGCCATTCAGTCTGTTATCCATAACAAGGGAGTCATATACCTTGATACATGGTTTGACTCTGATAAACGCCGGGTGGTTTTTTCCTGTAAAGATACCGGGCCCGGCATTCCCGAATCTATCCGGCAGGATATTTTCAAGCCCTTTTTCACAACCAAAGAGGTTGGCAGGGGAACCGGCCTTGGATTATATATTTGTCATGAAATTGTCCGGAAACACGGCGGCACGTTAAAACTCAGAGACAGTGATGGACCCGGTGCGGTATTTGAGGTCAGGTTGCCCATAGATGCTAAAACTTGACAATTTTGAAAAGATGATAAAAGATATTCAATAAAACGGTTAAAGGAGAGTATAAATGCCGATATATGAGTTCAAATGTTTAAAATGCGAGGAATTTATTGAGATGCTTGTCATGAATCAAGATGATGAAATTGAACTAAAGTGTCCAAAGTGTGGCGGCGAGGAACTGGAACGGGTTCTGAGCACCACCAGCTACACTATGGGCTATGGTTCCGGGGCAGGCACCAAGGTGAAATCTCAGAGCAGGACCTGCTCAAGCGGCAGCTGCACCACCTATGACATACCCGGGCACACACGGTAAGCGCTTTTTCTGGAAGAACTATGCTTATATACGATGATATATTTTCATGGAGCGGATGGGGCGGCAAACTCATGCTGGGAAGCGGGAAGTGCCGACTCCGGATCTATGATCTTAAAAAAGATAATAAAAAAAGTCTGATGCACTTGAGGCCGGTTATCGTGGTGGTTTCAGATGTCCCGGACAGTAAAATGTCGGTAAGGGCCGCTACCAGCCATGTTGTCACCACTGTTGCTAAAGAGTTTAACCTCGATCCACAGCGTATGCTCTGGATAGAATATTATCCGGAGAATAAATATGGTGTTGATGGCAAACATGTGATTTCGGAAAAATTTGATGCTGTTGAATTTACATGGCACAAGGACAAGGCCATACAGCCGAAATGGCGAACATTAAAGCCGCCGCTGCTGGATGAAATCAAAAAACTGGTAAACAGTTGATCAACACCGCTTAATAACCTAAGATTTTAACGGGTTTCCTACTCTTTACACGTCTTACTCCCTTAAAACATGCGTATAATTTATTGTTGAACTAAACCGCTTCGCGGTGGTTTTATTTTTGTTCTTTGAAAATTGAATAGTGTTTTACCATGTGGTGTTTTTAGAAGGACATCCTTTTTCAATGACTGTGCTACCTTGCTTGTTCTTCTTTCTGTAAGATTGAAGGGATATAAACCCTTTAACAGAAAGGAGAGGCTGGTATTGACCCAAGAATTTGTCCAAAATGCGGTAAAGGTGAAATGGCCTATAAAGAGACATTGGGGCCGGCATTTTCAAGACTTCCTCCACAAGCACCTAAACTTTGTATGCTAAATTCAGATTTCAGAACCGTCTCTATAATATAGTTGGAGTTTTTTGTCCGAATTCCATGGTTTGTAATTTTAAGTAGATTCGAATAAGTAACCTGGCACCTAAAATCAAATATTATGCTCATACTAAAGACTATTCAAT
>JBARSG010000103.1:0-3599 GCA_049644625.1 Desulfobacterales bacterium
AGGGCAAATCCATTTAACAGGATTTGACCCTTTGATTTTTATTGGAATTTAGGATATATATAATTGGTTCAGATTGTTGTTCGCCTGAGATTATGGCAAGAGTACCAGGTATCTGTCAAGGATTTAATTTATTTTTGAGGGTGAATTAACAAGCATTGCAATTCAATGTAGTGCTGGGTATATCCCCAAGGACCTCTGCTTTAGAATACCAGGTAACTGTTTCAAAAGCCCTGTTAACCGAAATTATGATATTTTTTGCCCAAAATTAAGACCCTTCCTTAATCGTATCATCCACCACTGTTTTCCAATGCTTGTTTAATTAGTGTTCAAATATTAATACTGAATGTTTAAATATTAAACAGTTCTGCTGTTCAGTTGTTATACAGGTTGACAGTTGGATGACAACAAAAATTTTAAACTCGAACTTCAATTTTACGCTGTTTTATCCAGCAATTGGCAACCGGTAACGAGCAGCCAGCACCCAATTTTAATTGGCATAATTATTGCTCTATTAAGAGTTAATTCTTGTCCATCCATAAATGAGGATTTTTGTTCATGATCAAGACATGAGAAAAAAGTAACCGCCCCAGTATGATATGCCGAACCTACGGGGCAGGCAGGCATATTTTAATATCTCGAGGATTTATTTGCCACCGAACTTTGGCGAATTAATTTCTTGAACACAAGGCAGGTATTGGACAGAAAGACCATTTAAGGATGGACACCAATTCGCTTTGTTCACAACTTTAATGCTAGAATACCGAGTTTTGTAATAACTAATCGTTATGATTGCTTGGTAACCTAACATGCCACCAGCAGAAAGGAGGTTTACAATGGACAAAGTAGTTCTCTTACCAGATCGTTCCGAAGAACGTGAACCCCTGATATCATGTCTGAAGTTACTGTTTCCCGAATGCGATATACAGATTCAGCCAAAGCAGGTAGCGAAATTTGAACGTACCTCCCGGACGTTGAAGCCTTCCACAGCTTTTCGAATGGATAGAGACTTCGCCAGACGTCTGAGAAAAATAATAGCAGAAAATAGTTGCTAACGGCTGAAGATTAGTGGCCTTTCCCTGTACAATTTTTCGGAACTCACCCGGTAAAATTCGCAATGAAAGGAGGTGAGAAAGAGATGAAAAAATTAATATATGCCCTTGTATTTGTTAGTTTAACGGTTGCAGTAGTATTTTGGGCAACATGTGAAGTAGATTATTTGACTTGCACGGCTTGTTTTAATCCATACCTTTTAGGCACATAAAGGAGAACAAACATTTTAAAAATATTAAACACTCAGACAGAAGCAGTTGCTAAGTTGTTGACTATAACATTTACTCAATAGTGAAAATTTAGATAACATATGTGGCATAATATTTATTTCACAAACACAAAGAAAGAAAATTCGTCAGGAGGGAAAAAGATGGAAATAATAAAAAAATATAGATTCCTGAGTATTATTTTAATTGCTCTATTTATCTCCGGGTTTACTCCAATGGTGAAAAAATACGGCAAGCTCAAAATTGTACCAAAAGGCCAGAGCCAATTGATCCTTCAAGATTTAATCGACAAATGGGATGATTACAACATTTATTATTCCGACAAGTATAGCGGATACAGCGCACGATCGCCTCTGGGTATCATGTTCGATCCGAAAAATAATGATACAATGCTGGTGGGTGATCGGTGGAAAAAGGTCAAGGATCAAAAAGACTTGATAGAAATGACACAATGGATTTGTCCGACCACTCTTCATGAGCCCTTCCTCAACAAGATTTTTGGGCCGGATAGCCAGTTCTACGGATATCTTTATTATTCATGTGGATGTGTAAACTGTAAAATGGTTGGTGATAAAAAGATGTATGTATATAACTTGGAGGCGCCTATTGAAAAGGACGGTGATAGGAGCGACAATAGTAGAAAACTTTCTTTCCCTTTGCACCCGCCATACAGACACGCTGATGTCTTTGAGGTGAATCCATAATTCAGGCTGTCCTATTTGCGGTTTACGAAGGTTAATTGGTTTAAGACAACTTCATGGTCATCACTGCGCTGGATTATTTGAAAGCAAATCCAGAGTCTGTTGATTAAGTGTTCGGAAATTGGAAAATATTAATTTACTAAAATGAACATAACAACGGCTTTAACCGGATGCGATAAATCGCGCCGGTTAAGCCGAGCGTTGATTTTTAGATAACTGAAATGTATCCAACATCTTAACAGTGGGTTCAGAACCTGTGATATCGTTTTCCGATAGGGGCAAATCATTTTTTCATGGTTTGCTCTTTTCGTTTTGATGATATATGCATAAAACAAGAATCGGTTTCAGATTGTGCTCATGGCAAGGTATATGTTCTTTTTATGATTTCGGTTATAGACCTTCACTTTTCGGAAATTATAGCTTAAGGCACGAAGTCTGAAACTGGATTTTAATCGAATAATGAGCCGATCACATTTCATAGTCCATCCTTAACACATCGACAATATAGAGATACATTTCCTTCCGATATAATGATACATTCTATCTTTTTTTTGCTCCACATGGAATATTATTAGGCATAGCAATTTCGTATAGGTAAAGTTCCCGTCCTCTGGGATTTTCCCCTATAAAATTGAACCCATCCCTTCATTGACAAAGTATCACAAATATGCGTTCGTGTGCGAGGTTAATTTAAGATGATCTCTGTATCCGACTTCTGGCCTGAATCACCTCTTGCGTAGAAACATCTTTTGTTCTGCTATCCTCATTCTCGATTTGTTTCTCGCTATCTGATATTTCGTCATTTTAAATAGATTCATTCACGAAATTCGAAATGCCGAAAACATTTTAATTTATGATCTTTTTCATCTTTTCGCCTGCCCAGAAAGTATATCCTCTTATGCTGGGGTGTTTTCGCGGTTTCGTGATGAAATTAAAGGTTTTTTCAATGACAGAGAAACGGAAATATGAGAGGTTCTCGCTAACACTTCCCACCAGAATGGAAATTATCATTTCAGGCAAAAAACAGATGTTTAAATTCCAGACTAGAGATATATCTTCTGCCGGAGCTTTTATACTTACGACAGAACCGTTTTCCGATGGCACACGTTTTAAACTAGAGTTCACTTTAATGAGTAACTGGCTTAAAGAGACGACAGGAGTTCTTAGCCTCATAAAATGTGATGGGAATGTGGTACGGTCAACCCCAGAAGGAGTGGCTATTCAGTTTGATAGAGACTGCCAAATTGTAAAATTAAGTGGCTTGTAACATCTCGTTATTTCTATAAGTCATTAAAAACAATAAGTGGGTCGGGAAAACATTTTATCATATAATGAATTTGAGTAGTTTTCATAGACTATGTCTGATACCCTAAATATCAGGGCCCTGAAAAATTTGTGATATCGTTTTTTAATAAGGGCAAATCCCTTTTCGGAGGTTTGCCTTTTTTGCAATTTTGTAGGAAATAGGATATATGTACTGAACGAGACTCGGTTTCAGGTTGTACTTATGGCAAGAAATCTGCAATATGCTCATCCCTCCTTTCCATTGATTCATCTCACCAATCAATACCACAAAGTAACACAACTCTTTAAAATAATTTAAATTTGTTGACATTATCAA
>JBARSG010000104.1:0-3371 GCA_049644625.1 Desulfobacterales bacterium
GTGTGTGGGTTGGATGGTTGTGAAATGATTATAAATTGTGGCGATTTGTGGGGATTTTTGTAACCGAATACGTTTCAGTAAAAACGGCCGATTTTTGGGTTTATTGAAACATATTCGGCGATAAAAATATTATTTCAACCAATAACCTATAACAACACCAAACATACCGAAAGCCCATTTAATATAGGCGTCTGGGTATTGATAAAGAATTAAAATAACACACACAGCAAGAACGACCATTGTCACTCCAATTCTAGTAAGCATCTTTGCTTTAGTGTGCCAAAGATGAATGGGGTCAAAGCTTGAATTGTGAAATAATGTTTGACAATTAAGGCGCTATGATTTAGTAGAATCCATATGGGCAGAGCATGGCGAATTGAATATGAAGGGGCATTATATCACTTAATGTCCCGGGGAAATGACGGACAGGATATTTATTTAAACGACGATGATCGGAATTTGTTTTTAGAAACAATTTCAGAGATGTCGGAACGTTTTGAAGTAGATATCTTTTCCTATGTTTTAATGTCCAACCATTATCATCTTTTGGTAAGAACCAACCGGGCCAATTTAAAAAAGGCAATGCAGTGGTTTGGTACCACCTATACTCGAAGATTCAATAACCGAAACTTTAAAAAAGGTCATTTATTCCAAGGGCGTTATAAAAGTATTCTGGTTCAAAATGATGCCTACCTGATACAACTTTCCTGTTATATCCATCGAAATCCATTAAGAGCTGGAATCGTAAGACGTTTGATCGACTATAAATGGAGCAGCTATCCAATCTATGCCTATGGTAAGAAAAGCCCGGCCTGGTTATCCACGGACCTAATTTGGTCATACTTTAAAGGCGCTGATAAACACAAGCAATATCGGGAAAAGGTTCAAAAATATGCAGATGAAGAGAAGCGTCTTTTAGAGGATATTCACCATGGCATGATTTTAGGTGCTAAAAAATTTGTAAATAAAATTCGAACGCAGTTTTTGCCGGATATTCCCCATAATGCTTTGCCTCAGCAAAAACAATTGGCAAAAGATATCAAATTAGATGATGTATTAAAAAAATCTGCTAAAGTCGTTCAAATCGATCTTGATAACTGCGTTCAGGCAAAACGATTGCGTGGTATAGATAAACACAAGCGTGATTTACTCGTTTATTTGCTTTGGAATAAAGGATTAATGACCAATGAGCAGTTGGGGCGTCTTTTCAATATCAGCCACTCGGCTGTTAGTCATAGTGTGAAAATATTCAAAGAGAAGATGATAAATGATAAAAAAGTGAAAAACCAATTTGATGAAATTAATTCACAATTCAAGCTTTGACACCAATATATTAGGTAAAAGGCAAACTGCGCGAACTGCGGGGTTTGTTGGTTAACTGAATGAAAGGATAGAATGAGAGTATATCAGCTTAGAGTATCAATTATCGGAATACCAAAACTATACAGAATTATTGAAGCATCTGAAAACTGCACTTTTGATGATCTTCATGAAACAATTTTTGATGCGTTCAATCGATATGATCCGCACCTATATTCTTTTTTTATAACCAAAAAGGACACAGAGAATGTTCATTCGATCTATGAAGCGCCGGAGATAACACATCCTCAAAATGTCGAAGATATTATGGGGTTTGGTATAAAGAAAAAATCTACTGCCAAGACTCGTATCGGTGACGTCGGTTTGGATGAAAAGGACGTATTTCATTACTTATTCGATTTTGGTGATGATTGGTGGCATCGTATCCGTGTACAATCTTTGAAAGAGACGAACCTTAAGAAAAAATCTATTAAAATTATAAAAAAAATTGGCGAGTCTCCACCACAGTACCCTGATTATGATGATTATTTTGACGAAGATTATGAATGATAAAAATACAGTTAACATGGCATGTTGAGTTTTACCAGGTTAGCTTTCGACATATTGACAATTTTTGTTTTGTCTTTAAACGATACCTCCTCAATGAGTCTGTCCACAACGTCATCAATATTTTTAGGGAAAAATTTTTATTTCATTCATTGTTTTTCACGGAGTTATTTTAGATTCGGTTTTGTTGCTTCCACAAGACAATCCATCTCTTTACCCGAAAGAACGAGTTTTATTTCCATGAAACCGGCTGTTTCCAGAGTGTCTTTGACTTCCTCAAAGGTGTAAGTGTCTCCGGCCGGGGTGTTTACAAGCATGTTCAACGCAAAGAGAGCACCGGCGGGCGGATTTGTGCGAGATTCATCCATGATATGATCCCGAATGATCAGTATACCGCCGGGATCGAGGACATGGTAAATCTTCCTGTAGAGCTCCAAATTCTGCTGAGGGCTATTCTGGTGGATAATGGCTGACAGCAGCGCAAGATCGCATCCAACGGGAAGGTCATCCTTGTAAAAATCCCCTGTCACAAAATGGACTCTGTGATGTAAATCGTTCTCAACGATTTTTTCTTTTGTTATGGGTATAACGCTTTCAAGATCAAAAATAACGGCATTGAGTTGCGGATTTTTTTTCAAAAAAGCGATGGTGTAAGCGCCGGATCCACCTCCGATATCAAGAAGTTTTTTAAAGGGGCTTAAATCGTAGGCCTCGGCTATTTTCTTTGAAATACGCTTTGCCGCAACATGCATTGCACCGATAAAGGCGTTTCTGTCTTCCTTGTATTCCGAATCCACAACAGGTCTAAAAATTGGACTGGACCCTTTTTTGATAATGTCCGTCAGGCGGGTCCAATTATCCCAGATGGTATTCATATGCTTTATCATGGGGAGAACAGATTCCGGATTTTGGGATGAAAGATACGATCCTTTTTCTGTCGTGCGATAACGGTTCTTTTCTTTTTTGAGAAGATCGTAGGTGACCAGACAGTCGAGGAGTCGTGTGGTTGCTTTTTTATCCAGGCCAAGTATATCCGCCAGGTCTCCGGCGGAGGCAAAATTACCGTCCAGCTTTGAGAAGAAATCCAGTTCTGCGGCGGAAAGGATCACTCTGCTTTTCATAAAACTTCGAACATCACCGATAATATCTGGCTTGGTTTTCATAAGCTCTCCTTTGTAAAGTGATATTATTGAGTGTTAAACCGGAAATTAAATTAACGAAGTTTTTTAGCGCCACTGTTATTCCCGCCCCACATCAGGTGCGGCACCCTCGACTTTTGCAATATTAGGGGTTATTTCAAAGCAATGGCCTTCTCAGGACACATTTCCTGACAGCAAAAACAGGTAATGCATGTGTCAGCATCCACTTTGGGTATATTCTCATCCATGAAAAGGGCCGACACCGGACACTGATCAATACATGTACCACAGGCAGTGCACAACTCCGGATCAACCTGGGGTCTCAACAGGGTTCGATCAAGGAGCATTCCCTGTATGGTTCCATTG
>JBARSG010000105.1:0-1514 GCA_049644625.1 Desulfobacterales bacterium
AAAGAAAAGGATGAGTTTTAACAGGAAGACCTTCTTCTTCAGGAACTTCACACAGCGCTTCCATGTCAAGGGCATCCCCGATGCCGCAACCTGTGCAGATATATACACCATATTTTTTATCCATGGATAACCTCCTACCTCTTCACCAGGGTTTGAATCGCTTTAAGTGCCATACCGGTAGCATTCTGGTTTGACGAAACCACATCCGCCGGCTTATTGGCGCATCCTGCTGCAAACATACCGCCTTTTTCAAAATCATTGATGATAAAGCCGTCTTTATTATATTTCAGATCAGCCGGCAGTTTGACGGTTGCAGTTGTGGGCTGCATCCCGGTGGCAAGGACAGCCATTTCGACAGTTTGCTTGATTTTTTCACCGGTTACGGCATTTTCTGCAACCACGGTGATATTGCCTGTTCCCGGGTCTTCGCTCACTTCAGCGACCTTACCTTTGATTAAAAAGACATTTTCATCTTCTTTGATCTGCTGGTAAAACTTCTCATAGCGCTGGCCGGGTGCCCTGACATCGATATAAAAAATATATACCTTGGCATCAGGGTACTGTTCCCGGATGTAGGTGGTCTGTTTCAGAGATGCCATGCAGCAAATATAAGAACAATAAGGAAGATGATTTTCGTCCCTTGACCCGGCGCATTGAACAAAGCCGATAGTTTCGGGTTCCTTGTTATCCGACGGCCGGGTAATTTTCCCTTTGGTGGGTCCGTTGGGAGATGCAAGCCTTTCCATCATCATGTTGGTAATAACGTTCGGATATTGTCCGAAACCAAGATTATCTATCTTGGTGGCGTCATAAGGCTCCCAACCGGTGGCCCAAACAATGGCTCCCACCTTCAGGTTCATGGTTTTGGCTTCCATATCAAGATCCACGGCGTCGTATTTACAAGCTTCCTTACACCGCTTGCCATCCTCGGTACCGATAATCTGAGGAGAAATCACATAACGGGCCGGAAAAGCCATTTCAAAGGGCAGATAAGCCCCCTTGATCTTATTCATTCCAAAATTAAAATCACTGGAAATTTCGGTTTCGCAGGCCGCCTCACAGTCACCACAGCAGGTACAGTTTTCATTAACATATCTTGGGCTCAACTTTATCGTAACATCATAGTTGCCGGGTGTTCCATCGACCTTTTCAACCTCTGCCAGTGTAAAAACCTTTATGTTAGGGTTATCCTTAATTCTCCTGAAATTAATTTCCAGTCCACAGCTTGGAGGGCATAGCTTGGGAAAATATTGATTTAGCTGTGCCACTCTTCCGCCCAGGTAAGGATTTTTTTCGACCAAAAACACCTCGTAACCCACTTCAGCAGCTTCGAGGGTTGTGGTCAGCCCGCTGATCCCTCCTCCAACAACCAGAATGCTTCCATTAGCAGGGCCTGCTTTGTTTTCTGTCATGCTATCCCTCCGTGCAATATGAATTCAGAAATCCTGACTTCAATCGAGACTGCATAGAATTCCGAATATTGTTTGGATTATTGAATGATAATTTCAAGATGG
>JBARSG010000106.1:0-6266 GCA_049644625.1 Desulfobacterales bacterium
ATGCAGGAGATGAAATTTACCGGATTCATGCACAACTACATGCGCATGTATTGGGGCAAAAAAATATTGGAATGGTCATAATAATGAACTATTTACATATGAAATCATAGATTTCCTGTAATAAGCATCCCCTGTTACGAATAAATAAATTTCTTTCGGCCTCCGACTTCAAAGGCTTTTTAGCAATATTGGGTTCCACATTTAACTCATTATTCCTTAAATTGCCTGAAGACAGTGATAGGTTTATCCTCTTATTAGAACCCCACTTCTCTGTATTTGCATTTTAAGTTTACGTTCTTATTTTGGTGATCAGTCATTAGACATATATTTGACTTTTTGGTAGGTAAACCGAGAACTATTTTTTAATGAATGATTAAAACCAACGAGAAAGGTCGCTATAATGAATTATAACAACAAGAATATCGTAGCAGATATTCAGTTTCAGATGAGATGGGGCGATACGGAGGCAACTCATACCGAGGATTATGAAGCCTTTGATGTTAATTTTTGGAGGGATTGTTTGCCCAAAGAATTATACGAGAATTTGGGGATGACATCCGTGGGCCGAACGGTTCAGGCCGACTTTAACCCGGGATCCATTGTGCCAAAATATGATATTAAAAAAACATTTGAAATCAAAAAGGCGCAATTTAATCGCCGGTTTGTTCCGAACAAAGAAATCAAACCCCGTATGGGCCGGTTCTACCCCAAAGGACTTCTAAATGGGGTTGCCGGGGTGTTTTCTCAAAATCTTCAGCCCTTTCGCTGTGTGGGCATTGAGAACGGTGTGTTGAAAGTCGATTTTAACCATCCTTTGGCAAGCAAACCGCTTCAAGTCAAAGCATTTGTAAAAGGGATCAGATTCAAATCTGTAGAACGGGGGGGCAGATGTAATGACTGGATGGAGGTTATGGCCGATGGGCCTGGGATGCAGTCCCGCTGGGAAGGGCAACCCACGGACTTTTTATCGGAAAAGCCGTTTCAACGGGAAGATGACGGGACGGACCTTGTGTTTTACAAGGCACCGAGATTTGTTCAGCATATCGATGACCGGGCCATTGAAGTTGTAAAAGATCTTTACGGTCGATTTGTCCATGATGGAATGCGAGTGCTGGATTTGATGAGCAGTTGGACATCTCATCTACCCGAAGAGTTACGCTTAAAACAGCTTTCAGGGTTAGGTCTAAATGCAGAAGAGCTTAAGAAAAATAAAGGGTTGAGTGACTGGGTTGTTCATGACCTGAATGAAAATCCCATATTGCCCTATGAAGTCGAATCTTATGATGCGGTCGTATGTACGGTTTCCATAGAGTATCTTATCGATCCTGAAACGGTGTTCAAGGAAATCGGTCGGATTTTGAGACCGGGAGGTATGTTTATCGTAACATTTTCCAATCGATGGTTCCCGGAAAAAGTAATCAATATCTGGAAGGATCTTCATGAATTCGAGCGTATGGGGTTGGTCATGGAGTATTTTCAGAAAAGCGACATGTTTACAGACTTAGAAACCTATTCCATCAGAGGATTGCCAAGACCCACGAATGATAAATACTTTCCGGAACGAATGGATTCAGATCCCATTTATGCCGTGTGGGGTTACAGAAGATAGATAAAATAGAATACACGGTTTGTTAAATAATAAATCGGGAAGCGGGTTAACCCCTACTTCCCGATAAAGAAATTGTTATAAAAAGCAGTTTGATGTATCGAATGATTCCTGAGGTATTCTAATAGACGCCCTATATCTTTTCGATGTTATCTTTGAGCTGGGCAATTTCAAGACCCAGACTCACACACTGCTTTCCTTCCATACACAATTCGGCGTCTTGGTCTTCCAGAAAGTGTTTTAACTGGATCTGATCCTTTTTTAGATTTACTGTCCATGATTTTTGATCTTCATCATAATCCACATCAACATCGATGCCACATTCACCGATATCCGGGTACAATCCCCTGATTTTTTCACACAATTCTTTTTTATCGTACATGACCGCACCCTCCTTTCTTTTATGATTGTAATACCCTCTTTTTATCTTAACATTCCATTACCTTATTTACTTAACACACTTATAAAATAAGTCAAATCGATTTATTTCGATTGGCTATTGCAAACGATCTAAAAGTCCCTTTAGCTCACCCTTGCCCTGGAATATACGTCATCACAGAGACCCGATACGGTTCCGGCAATTAAATAATGGTAGCCGGTGGCGGCGATCATCGCGGCATTATCGCTGCAAAGATCAATAGAGGGAATGTGAACCGTCAGCCCCTTGAGATCGGCTTCCTGTCTGACCCTTTCCCGTAACCGGTTGTTTGCGGCCACGCCGCCAACGATAGCGATATGTTCGCACCCCTTCACCATTGCAGCATGAATCACTTTAAATGACAAAACATCTACTACCGATTCCTGAAATCCGGCGGCGATATCGGGAATCTGTTGCTGATACGCATCCATGTTTTTCTGAATATACCGTCTCACCGCCGTTTTCAGGCCGCTGAAACTAAAGTCAAAGGTCGATTTGTCCAGAAAGGGTCTTGGAAAAACAATATTCTCGGGATCTCCTTGAGTTGCAAACCGGTCGATAATGTCGCCGCCCGGATAGCCTAAACCGAGCATTTTAGCAACCTTGTCAAAGGCTTCTCCGGCAGCATCATCACGGGTTTGTCCCACCAGCTCGAATCCGGTGTGGGACGTAACATAGTATATGCTGGTATGCCCGCCGGATGCAAGAAGCGCCACAAACGGGAAAGGGGGCGGGTTTTCTTCCAGGAACAAGGAATTTATGTGACCCTCAAGATGATTGACCCCGACCCATGGAATATCCAGCGCAAAAGCAAACGATTTGGCGAAACAGAACCCCACCAGCAATGCGCCCACCAGTCCCGGCCCCTGAGTAACCGCTATTGCGTCAAGCTGTTTTGAATCCATGCCGGAAGCCGCCAGCGCTTCAGTGACCACCGGAACAATCGCTTCCATATGTTTTCTTGAAGCAAGTTCAGGCACAACTCCGCCATAGGGATGATGAATGTCGATCTGGGAGGATACAACGGAAGATAATATTTGGATGCCGTCAACAACCACCGCTGCCGCGGTTTCATCGCAGGATGTTTCAATGCCGAGTATTATCATTGCCGCCTTATTTTTCCGGGTCCGCTCCCGGGACCGGTTTTATTCACCGCTCAGCTTTTACAGACAGCTTTTCCTTTTTGAGCGTTTCCTATCCAACGTATCAACTTTACAAAGGGGCTTTTGATTTTTTGCAGGCGTTGCTTTTTTTCGTAAGTTGCGTTCTTCATGCCGATCAGACCCACTGAACCCTCTCTTTACCTTCTTTTCGTTCAACCACCTCGCCGATGACAAAAACATTTTCCTTCATGGCGATGAGACAATCAATAATTTCCTGGGCATCTTTTTCATGAACAACGGCAATAAAGCCAATACCGTTATTAAACGTGCGCCTCATTTCACGTTCTGATATATTGCCGGCATCCTTAAGATACGTAAACACGGGCGGCACATCCCAGCTGTTCTTTCGCATGACAACGTTGCACTGTTCGGGGATAACCCGAACAATGTTATTTGTGATTCCACCACCGGTTATATGGGCAAGTCCGAAGACCGGCAGATTCTTTATAATGCTGTGAACGGTTTGTGAATATATTTTTGTGGGTGTAAGAAGTTCTTCGCCGATGGTCTTGCCCAACTCGGGTATATGGGTGTCGATTTTCAGTTTTAAAATATCAAAACATATTTTGCGTACCAGCGAATATCCGTTGCTGTGAAGCCCGCTCGATGAAATTCCGATTATCTGATCGCCAACGTGGATTCCAGAGCCGTCGATAATTTTGCTGTTTTCAACAACGCCCACGGCAAATCCGGCCAGATCATATTCACTATCTTTATAAAACCCCGGCATTTCGGCAGTTTCACCACCGATAAGCGCACACCCGGCCTGTGCGCAACCCTCCCCGATCCCGGCGATGACATCAATGGCGATTCCTTCTTCCAGCCTTCCCATTGAAAGATAATCTAGAAAAAAAAGCGGTTTTGCACCCTGCACGACGATATCATTAACACACATTGCAACCAGGTCTATGCCGATGGTATCGTGTTTTGACATCATAAAGGCAATCTTGAGCTTGGTCCCGACACCGTCGGTCGAACTCACAAGAACCGGACTTTCCATGTTGCTGATGTTGAGCGAAAACAGTCCGCCAAACCCGCCGATCTCACCAATAACTCCCGATATAGAGGTCTGCTGCGCTATTTTTTTAATCTTGCCGACAAGGTTGTCGGCTTTATCAATATCTACCCCCGCATCAGCATATGTCAGTGATTTTGTCATATAAATCCCCTATCCAAATCAACCGAAAAAGTGTTCAAACTGTCTAAAATTACTAAAGGAACTTTATCTGTTTTATAAATCCATCACCAAAGAACGAAAATCATTTTTGTATGGGATTTCGTGGTTATCTTTTGGGGATGCTTCGTGCACATTTTGAATTTTTGATCAAAAAAATAATCCTATTCGGTTTAAAAGTCAAAACAAAATTTTTGACATAAAAAACTATGTATTGTAAATAGAAAATAATTTGAGCTATTATATCCCAACTCAGACGAATCGGCTTCCGTTTCGTAGAGCCTGTGGCTTGGAGAAAACCAAAACAGATTGAAAATGTCCAATTATTTTAATATAAGCACAAAAATTTAACTAAGCGCCTAAGAGGTTATTTTTATGAAAACTTTCGCCAGACTCGATCGTCTCCCACCGTATGTATTTGCAACAGTTAACAAAATCAAAATGGATGCCCGTCATGCCGGAGAGGATATTGTCGACCTGGGAATGGGAAATCCCGACATGGGCACGCCACAGCACATTGTCGATAAGCTGACAGAAGCCGCCCAGAAACCGCAAAATCACCGATATTCGGCGTCCATGGGTATCACCAAGCTGAGAATGGCCATTTCCAGCTGGTACAAACGAAGATATGATGTGGATATCGATCCCGATACGGAGGCAATCGTCACCATCGGCGCCAAGGAAGGAATATCGCATCTTATCCTTGTCACCATCCGGCCCGGAGACGTAGTTTTCACGCCCAACCCGACATACCCGATCCATCCTTACTCGGCAATTATTTCCGGGGGTGATGTCAGGGGAATCCCCGTGGGTCCGGGCAACGATTTTTTCGATAACCTGATGAACGCTACCCGGCAGACCTGGCCAAGGCCCAAGGTTTTAATTATCAGCTATCCCCATAATCCCACCACTGAAGTCGTTGATCTAAAATTTTTTGAAAATATCGTCGATTATGCAAAAGAACACGACATCTTGATCGTCCACGACTTCGCTTATGCAGATCTGGCGTTCGACGGCTATAAACCGCCCAGTTTTCTCCAGGTCAAAGGCGCCAAGGATGTTGGTGTTGAATTCTTCTCACTTTCCAAGAGTTACAGCATGCCCGGCTGGCGAGTCGGTTTTTGTGTGGGGAACAGCGAAGTTGTGGGCGCCCTTCGCCGGATAAAAAGCTACCTGGATTATGGTATTTTTCAGCCGATTCAGATTGCATCCATCATCGCCTTAAACGGCCCCCAGGAATGTGTCAAGGAGATATGTGATATTTATAAAACAAGAAGGGATGCTTTGATATCAGGCCTCAACCGAGTGGGCTGGGAGACGGAAAGCCCCAAAGCAACCATGTTTGTATGGACCAAAATTCCTGACAAATTTATTAAAATGGGATCCGTGGAATTTTCCAAAATGCTGATTAATGAGGCCCAGGTTGCGGTTTCACCGGGTCTTGGATTTGGCGAGTACGGTGATGAATATGTGCGTTTTGCTCTGATAGAAAACAAGATGCGCATAAACCAGGCCATAAGAGGAATACGAAAGATAATGTAATTCCTGTTCAGGAGCAAATTGCATGAAAAAAATAAATATTGGTTTGCTCGGCTGCGGAACGATCGGCACAGGTGTTGCAAAGATTCTTATTGAAAACAGGGACCTTATCCGTTCCCGGGTCGGAGCCGATCTGAACCTGAAATATGTTGCCGATATCGACCTGGAAACTGATCGTGGAATACGATTTGATAACGGAGTCTTTATCAGCGATGCCTATAAAGTGGTGGATGACCCTGATATTGATATCATTATCGAATTAATCGGGGGAGAAGGGGTTGCCAGGGAACTTATTTTAAGAGCCATTGATAAGGGCAAACAGGTGGTTACCGCAAACAAGGCACTGCTCGCCGTCCATGGTAATGC